>NZ_JAFFPK010000164.1 GCF_017590215.1 Clostridium sp. CCUG 7971 | reverse complement strand
TATCAAGTACATTAACGTTTGGAGATAAAGAATAAACTATATCTTTTCTCTCAACGATTATTTGAGTATGTTTTGATATATTAACATCAGTTGAAATATGATTTAAAAGCTCTTTCGTAGGATTTATCGCAATTGGATTACCTACTCTTCTAAGCATATTTATATCACCGTTAGTATCGCCATAAGCGAAGGATTTTGATAAATCTACGTTATATTTATCTACAAAATCATTTATAGCCGTGTTTTTACTTTTAGAGTCCCACATTGGTATAACTGTTCCATTAAATGTTTCATTTTCAAATATATAGTCACTTCCAATAAAATCTGTAACATTATATTTTTTAGCCATTTTTTCAACTAAAAAATTAGGACTTCCAGATATAAATATTACTATATGACCATTATCTAAATGCCATTTTATTCTTGAACGAGTATATTTATAAACTCTGTCGGACTTTAGTTTTATTACTTGATCACTAGTAAAATCTATACAAGTTTTATCAAGACCTATTAAAGATTTTACATATAGTTCACATACATCGTCTAAGTAATCATCGTAATTTCCTTGTCTTTTATCCCAATCCATGAAAGTATCTCTAGCATGTTCAAACCATACCTTTTGGTCGATTATATCGTATTTAATTAATTTTTTAAAATGTTCAACCATAAGAGAGTCTCTATAAAGAGTACCGTCTATATCGAAAAAAGCTGCAATGTTTCCCATAAATATCACCTCGATTAAGCATTTATTTCATTATATTATAAATTATGTATAAGTTGTAAACTTAAATTAAATAATTTTAAATTATTTAATTTAAAAATAAATTATTAAAATATAATTAGTTTATATCATATTCAAAAACATATACATTTATTACAATTAATTATGGTTTTACATAGAATAGAATATAAATAAAAGTAAAAAGTAATAAATAATAAATTTTGTCTAAGTTTATATGTTAAACTCAAATATAGAGATATAAAAGATAAGGATGTGAATTTATGGAATTCAATTTTGCAAAGATAACAAATTCAAGGCTTATGGGAAGTATGGGGCTTTTAATAGTATGGAAAAAAGATAAAGGGAATTTATATCAATATTTTTTATTAGATGCAGAAGGACTAGGATTAGCAGATTATGTTAGCCTAAAAAATCCAACTAAAGATGAAGCTTATAGAGAAGAAGAGCGATTAATGGGCGGATTAGGTTCAGATAGGATAAAAATATCTGAAAAAGAGGCGTTATTTTTAATCAAATATTTTGGAAAGAAAAACTCTTATTATGAAAAGCCACTTCCTGGGGACATTGAAGAATATATAGATATAATAGAAAATTATGAATCTGACCTAAATATTGAGCAGATGTATCCAATAATATGTAAAGAAATAAATGATGAAGTAGAATTTATAAACTATATGACTATGAGGTTTATTGCTTGGGATAGGGAAAGTTTAAGATATTTTTCAGGAAGCGAAGAAATATCTAATATGCATATAACTAATATAAATGGAACCCTATTAAAAAATGAAGTAACTAGCAAAGGAAAAGGAAAATATATAAGTGAAGCGTTGTATGAAGATAATGACGGATATTATTTCTCCAAAATAGCTTTTAGTATATGTAAAGATAATGGAAAGTTTAAAATAAATTCTATACTTGTTACAGATAAGGAACCTGTATATGATTTTGAAGTTTTTGATGAAATATCTAAGCCAGAATATATAAGTATATATAAATTAAAAAATAAAGAAGAGTTTTTAGAAAAGTTTTATATTGATAATCCATTCTTACTTAAAAGTGATATGGAAGATGGAGTATTCTTTACTAGATTTAATTTTAATAATAAGCATGTCAAAGAAAATGTATATGTTATCAATAATGATATAAAAGCAATCTATTATCAAATAGAAGATGATTTCTTTGTTGGAACATATAGTGATAATTGTAGAAAGTATATAACTAAAATACTAGAGTGTAATTATAATGAATATATTAAGCGCCAAGAAGAATTATACTTTGAGGAAAATGTATTATATGATTTTGTAGAATCTGGATCAAATGATTTTTATGATTTTCTAGACTAAATAAAAAATTTACTTCGTTCATGTGGCTTAAATGCTTCTCCAACACGTTGCTCAAACGACTGAGTCCGTTGATAAAATATAATATATTGGAAATTAAAATTTCCTTATATAAAAATAAAGTCATGAACTTAAACTAGTCATGACTTTATTTTGTATTTATAATATTGGGGGAATATTATGAGGAATACATTTATATTGTAGACAAATATAAAAATTTTATAACACATATTATAAAAAAATTTACATTTCTTCCTCGTCAAATTCCTCCATGTGTATTTGAGGCATGCCAGGCATCATCATATAAGGTGACATCATCCATGGCATCATCATACCATTCATCATAGGCATACCCTGTGGCATCATCATACCATTCATCATAGGCATACCTGGAGGAATCATCATGCCATTCATCATAGGCATACCTGGAGGCATCATCATACCATTCATCATAGGCATATTTTGAGGCATCATGTTGTTAGGCATACACTGCATAGGATTTGCCATATCCATATAGAAATCGTTCATATCTTCATAGTCAAAATCATTATCATTTTCTGGATTAGGGCATTGGCCCATCATAGAATTATTCATGCAAGGGTTCATATAAGTCATATACCCACTATTAGCCATGTTAGGATCCATTTGATTATTTTGAAATGGCATACCATTCATTGTATAAGGGTTTATATACATCATAGGATCTATATAAGGTTTAGGGTATATATAATTAGGATCCATATCATCATTTTGTTTACTTGAAAACATATCAAAATTCATCATTCATCATTCCTCCTAAAATACTATAAGTAAAACTTTTATAATTAGCTCTAATAATATATATATTAGAAAAAAACTTATTATGTGTACTTTATAAGTTATTTTAAATTAAATAATTTTGGTTGCAAAAATTGGACATAAGTCATATAATGAATATATGAACAGTTATTCATATATTAAAATGAAAATTGGAGGAAAAAAACTATGACAAAAGATATAGATACATGCAATTGTACAGACATACATGATGAGGTAGTAAAAGAAGTTAAAAGTACGATGCCTCAAGAAGAGATGCTATATGATTTAGCAGAATTATTTAAAGTTTTTGGAGATACAACAAGAGTAAAAATATTATATGCACTATTTGCAAATGAAATGTGTGTATGCGATATAGCGGATTTGTTAGGTATGACTCAATCGGCAATATCTCATCAGCTTAGAGTTTTAAAGCAAGCTAGATTAGTAAAGTTTAGAAAAGAAGGGAAGACAGTTTATTATTCCTTAGACGATAGTCATATAAGTCAAATATTTGATTGTGGATTGAACCATATTAAAGAGACATATAAGAGATAGGAGGTATATATATGGGAGCTTGCAGTTTAATAAAAAAAGAAATTATTCTTGGGGGACTTAACTGTGCGCACTGTGCAGAGGTAATAGGAGAAAAAGTATCTAAGTTAGAAGAAGTTGAATCTTCAAACTTAAACTTTATAAATAAAAAACTTACAGTAAATATAATAGATTCTTATGATGAAGAAAAAATTATATCCAATATTATAGATATAATAGATAAAACAGAGCCAGGCTTAAATATCCAAGTATTAGGGGATTCAAAAAAAGTAAAAAGAGAGATTATTTTAGGTGGACTTAACTGTGCACATTGTGCGGAAGTTATAAACGAAAAAGTATCTAATTTAGAAGAAATAGATTCTTCAAATTTAAACTTTATAAATAAAAAACTTATAGTAAATATAAAAAAATCTTTTGATGAAAAAGAAACTATAAATAAAATAGTAGGAATTGTTAATGCAACAGAACCTGGTTTAGATATACAAATAAAAAATGAAAATGATAATATTAAAAAATCAGAAGTTAAAGAAGAAAAAAATGATTCAAATAAAAAAGATATAATAAAGCTAGTAATAGGAACATTAGTATATATCTTTGGGATATATCAAATTGCAACTGGATTTGAAAGTAAACTTGCAGATGTAATGTTTATAATAGCATACGTAATAGTAGGTGGAGAAGTTTTACTAAAGGCTACAAAAAATGCTATAAGAGGTCAAATGTTTGATGAAAACTTCTTAATGTCTATTGCTACAGTTGGAGCATTAGTTATAGGTGAATTGCCAGAAGCAGTAGGAGTTATGCTTTTTTATCAATTAGGAGAATTCTTACAAGGTATAGCAGTAGGAAAATCTAGAAAATCTATAACATCACTTATGGAGATAAGACCAGATTATGCAAACTTAAAAGAAGGGGCAGAACTTAAAGTAGTTTCTCCTGAAGAAGTTAAAATAGGCGATATAATAGTTGTAAAACCAGGAGAAAAAGTTCCACTAGATGGTATAGTAATAGATGGATATTCAATGGTAGATACATCTGCACTTACAGGAGAATCTGTATTAAGAGAAGTATCAAAAGGAGAAGATGTATTATCAGGATTTATAAATAAAAATGCTTTATTAACTATAGAAGTTACTAAAGGATTTGAAGAATCAACAGTTTCTAAAATATTAGATTTAGTTGAAAACGCAAGTAGTAAAAAATCTAAAACTGAAAACTTTATAACTAAGTTCTCAAAGTACTATACACCAGCAGTGGTTATAGGAGCTATTTTAGTGGCAGTTGTACCTCCAATGATAATACCTGGGGCTACATTTAGTGAATGGTTATATAGAGGATTAGTATTCTTAGTTGTATCTTGTCCATGTGCATTAGTTTTATCTATACCACTTAGTTTCTTTAGTGGAATAGGATTTGCATCTAAGAACGGTATACTAATAAAAGGAAGTAATTATTTAGAAGCACTTAGAAATATTGATACAGTTGTATTTGATAAAACAGGAACACTTACAAAAGGTGTATTTAACGTAACTAAGGTTAATGCAGTTGGAATATCTGAAGAACAATTATTAGAATATGCTGCTTTTGCAGAGGCAAATTCTAATCATCCAATAGCAAAATCAATATTAAACTATTATGATAAAAAAATAGATTTAGATAAAATAAGTAGTTATGAAGAGATTGCAGCTTATGGAATAAGAATAAACTATAATGATGAACTTATTTTAGCAGGAAATGAAAAATTAATGAAAAAAGAAAATATATTCTATTCACCAGCTAAAGAAGTTGGTACAGTAGTTTATATAGCTGTTAATCAAGCATACAGAGGATATATAGTAATATCAGATGAAGTAAAAGAAGATAGTGAAAAAGCTATAAAAAATCTAAAATCATTAGGAATAAAAGATGTTGTAATGTTAACTGGTGATAATGAAAAAGTAGCTAACTCTATAGCGAAAGAACTTGGAGTAGATAAAGTATACTCAAACCTACTTCCTAATGAAAAGGTAGATAAGTTAGAAGAGATATATAAAGGTAAATCAGAAAAAGAAAAAGTAATATTTGTTGGAGATGGAATAAATGATGCTCCAGTATTAGCTAGAGCTGATATAGGTATAGCTATGGGAGGATTAGGTTCAGATGCAGCCATAGAAGCTGCGGATGTAGTCTTAATGACAGATGAACCAAGTAAAATTTCTAAAGCAATAGAAATAGCAAGTAAAACTAATAAAATAGTATGGCAAAATATAATATTTGCATTAGCTGTAAAAGCTATAGTTTTAGTACTAGGAGCAGGTGGAGTTGCTACTATGTGGGAAGCTATATTTGCAGATGTTGGTGTTGCATTAATAGCAGTATTAAATGCAATGAGAGCTATGAGATAGGAATAAAAAAACGAACTCAAT
>NZ_JAFFPK010000163.1 GCF_017590215.1 Clostridium sp. CCUG 7971 | reverse complement strand
TTTTTTGTATATATAATTTCATGTTCAATTGTTTATATGATAGTAAAAGATATGCTTAACATACGATTTAATAAAAAAGTAGATAAATTAGAAGATACTTTTGGAAAAGAAGTTCTAAGACAACTAAATAATGTTAAATTAAATAAAGAGATATCTAAAATAGATATAAAATATATAAAAGAAAATTTAAATAAAAAACCATATATAAAAGTTTTTAATAATAATATATTTAAGTTTAATGAAAATGAAGAAAATCATAAATTTACTAAAATATATATGTCAAATTTTGAAGATGTAATATTAGGATATATAAAAAAGTGTAAAAGAAAAGATGATACAATAAAAAGTTATTGTACAGTATTATTAGGTGAGTATAAATTAAATAATTTTGAAGTGAATAACTTTTTATTTAATTGCATTAATACAAAATCTATTTATTTAAGAGTATCATCATTAAAATCTATATCTAAAATAGGTAATCTTAAAAACTTTATAGAAGCTTTAATATATATATCAGATGAAGATAAGTATATAAATAATAAAATTTTAATTGATATATTAGGTCAATTTGATGGAAATAAAAATCTATTAAATAAACAACTTATGAATAAGTTTGGTTCATTTAATGAAAATATACAAAAGACAATTGTAGAACACTTTAAAAATAATAAGATTATGTCAGTTAAAAATAATATGTTAGATATACTAAAAGACGAAAGTAGTGATAAAGAAGTACGAATAAGTGTAATAAAATACTTTTCAACTGTAAAATATGAAAATGCTAAAAATGAAGTTATAAAGATATTAAAAGAATATGACTGGGAGTATAGAGCAATTTGTGCAGCTACTTTAGGAAATTATAAAGATAAAGAAAGTATAGATGCTTTGCTTACAAGTATAGGAGATAAAAACTGGCATGTAAGATATAATTCAGCAATATCTTTATTAAGATTTGAAGAAGACTATATAATAGATATGGTACTTAGAAAGAATGATAAATATTCAATGGATATACTTTTTTACGTAATGTTTATGAAAAATAAAATATCTTATGAAGAGTGCCTAGAAAGGTCAAGAAAGATAGAGGAAGATAGCGATGTTAAAGTTAGTTATTGATTATTTAAATATATTTTTTATGTACTATATATTAATATATGCAGGAGTATTTTTCATATCTACAATATTTTCAGTTTTAGAGTTAAATGAAGATAAACGAAAAAGAAAGTACTTAAATGCATTATCAATAAAAAGTGAAGATAACTATATACCAATATCTATACTAGTGCCTGCATATAATGAAGAACAAACAGTTCTAGATTGTATAGATTCATTACTATATTTAGATTATCCAGAGTATGAAATAATAGTTATAGATGATGGCTCAAAAGATGCTACATCTGAAATAATAATAGATAAGTTTAATTTAAAAAAAATATCAAGACCAATTAGAAGAGTAGTAAACTGTAAAAAAGAAGAATTTATATATGAAGAAACTATTAAAGACAATATAAAATTAACACTTGTTAAAAAAGAAAATGGAGGGAAGGCAGATTCGCTTAATATGGGTATAAACGTATCTAGATATCCATTATTTGTATCTCTTGATGCAGACTCTATACTTCAAAGAGATTCACTAAGTAATATAGCTATACCTTTTATGGAAGATGATACAACTGTTGCAGTTGGAGGAAATATAAAAGTTTCTAATCAAGTTGTTTTAGACAAAGGCGAAGTTGTAAAAGCACTATCACCTAAAAGGTTGCTTGTAATATTTCAAACAATAGAATATTACAGAGTATTTTTAACAACAAGAGTTTGGTTTAATAGTTTTAATGGTAATTTAATAATATCAGGCGCATTTGGACTATTTAAAAAAAGTGCAGCTATAAATATTGGAGGATATGATACAAAAACTATAGGAGAAGATATGGATCTTGTTGTTAAACTTCATTCTTTTTATAGGAAAAACCATCTTCCATACAATATAAAATATGCTCATAAGGCGATTTGTTGGTCTCAAGTTCCAGAGAAATTTAAAGATTTAAAAAATCAAAGAAGGCGTTGGCACATAGGCCTTATTACAAGTTTATTAAATCATAGATATATATTTTTAAACCCTAAATATGGAATAGTAGGAGTTTTTTCATTTTTATATTTTGTGGTATATGAATTATTTTCTTGTATAATAGACATATTCGGACTAGCTATAATTTTAATATCCTATTTTTCAGGACTATTAAATATGGAATTTTTATTTACATTTTTATTTGTTTATATATTATATGGAACTATAATATCTATAACATCTGTAATTCTTGAAAATTATATATTTAAGCATATATCGAGTGGATTTACGTTATTAAAGCTTATGTTATTTTCAGTATTTGAAAGCTTTGGATATAGGCAAATTTGTTCATGGTATAGATTGACAGGACTTATAGGATATAGAAAAAGAAAGAATCAATGGAATAAGATAAGCAGGAAAAAACAAAATAAAATTTATGATATTAAGGATATAATAGATAAAGAAGATGAAGATGAAAATTTTGGATTAACTAGAGAAAATAATGCTAAATAATATATTATGAGGCATGATTAAGTATTGATTTATATATAGATACAACAGTGGGAAAAAACACTACTTATATTAATATAAGTAGTGTTTTTTCGTAAAAATGCTTTATTTAATTTATTTTATATTTAAGTATAATCAAAAAAAAATAAAAAAAATTAACAAAAGAGTCGAATTTTCTGCTAATATAAAATAGTGAAAAAAGTAAGGAAAAGAACTATTATTTTGAGGAGGAGTAGACAGTGAAGATATTCATAAGTCTTATCGGAGGCTTAGGACTTTTCTTATATGGAATGAACATAATGGGAGAAGGACTGCAAAAATCAACAGGACCTAAATTAGAAAGAGCGATAGGGCTTCTAACTAGCAACGTAGTAATGGGAGTTTTAGTTGGTGCTGTTGTTACAGGTATTATACAAAGTAGTGGAGCTACTACTGTAATGGTAGTCGGATTTGTAAATGCAGGCATAATGAGTTTATATCAAGCTATAGGTGTTATAATGGGGGCAAATATTGGTACAACAGTAACTGCACAGTTAGTATCATTTGATGCAAGCATAATATCATCAATAGCTCTTGGAATAGGTATTATATTATATATGGTAGGTTCGAAATCAAAGCCAAAACTTAAAAATATATCTGAAATATTAATAGGATTTGCTATATTATTTATAGGTATGCAATTTATGAAGGATGCTCTTGCGCCTTTATCTAAATATGAAGGTTTTAGAAATTTATTACAAGGACTTGCAGACCATCAAATTTTAGCATTATTAGCAGGTTTTGCACTTACAACTTGTTTACAAAGTTCAAGTGCATCGATGGGTATATTAATAGCTTTAGCATCACAAGGCTTAATGCCATTAGCTGGAGCATTACCAATATTATATGGTGATAACATAGGTAGTTGTACAACTTCTTTAATATCAAGTATAGGTACTAATAAAAATGCAAAAAGAGCAGCGATTATGCATTTAATATTCAATTTAATAGGGACACTTTTATTTATGTTAGTGTTAAACAAACCTATAACTATGATAGTTCAACATTTAGATCCATCGGATGTATCAAGACAAATAGCAAACTCACATACGTTATTTAATATAACTAATGTTTTAATATTATTACCATTTTCTAAGTACATAGTTAAATTAGTTATGAGGCTTATACCGGATAATGGAGATGAAGAATACGATGAAAAAACAACAAAGTATTTAGATGAAAGAATGTTAGAAACTCCATCTATAGCGCTTGGAAATATAGTAAAAGAAACATTAAGAATGGGAAATAAAGCAAAAGGAACATTAGAAACCTCAATAAAAGCTGTGATAGAAAGCTCTGAAGAAGATGTGAAAAAAACATTTGAAAAAGAACATATAGTAAATCAATTACAAAAGAAAGTTATAGATTATTTAGTTAAACTATCTACAAAATCATTAGATGATCAGTTAATAGTTCAAGTAGATTTTCTATTTAATACAGTAAATGACATAGAAAGAGTTAGTGACCACTCTGAAAATATAGCAGAATTAGCACAAGATCTTATAAACTCAAAGTCTAATTTATCAAAAGAAGCTAAAGATGAGATTGTATGTATTTATGATAAAGTTTTAAAGGTATATACTTTAGCACTTCAATCTATGAAAGAATATGATAAAGTATTAGCACGTAAAGTATTGGAATTAGAAGAAGAAGTAGACTATATGGAAAAGTCTTTTAGATCAAGCCATAGAAGTAGGTTAAAGAAAAATCTATGTAGCGTAGACTCTGGTATAGCATATATAGAGCTATTAAGTAACTTAGAAAGAATATCAGACCACTCAAAAAATATTGCAACAAGAGTTATACAAGGAAAATAAGAAATCAAACACTACTTATATTAATACAAGTAGTGTTTTTATTTTAAATTTAATAATTATTGATATATATATTAATATAACTTAAAACATATTTGTAAATACATAGTATTTGGGTATATAATGTTTATATTATAAAATAGAAAGAAGGTTTTTAATATGGAAGAAATATACAGATTAATAGAAGAAAAAATAAAAGCAGCAGGTTATAAAGGTAGTGTAAGTGGAAAAAATATTTACGATGAAATATGTGATCAAATAGAAGAAGCAGAAAATGGAAGTTATATATTTATGTCAAAGAAAGATGATGATGTTTTCTTTGAATATAAAATAGATGTTATGGATGATAACTTTAACTTATCTTATATAGATATAAACACACCACAAGGAAAAATTAACGTAGATTTTGATAACTAGAAAATATATAAAAAGGTATAGCTTATATAAGCTATA
>NZ_JAFFPK010000162.1 GCF_017590215.1 Clostridium sp. CCUG 7971 | reverse complement strand
AGAGATAGGAATCATGACTGTTGTTGCAAGAGAGATAGAGATCATAACTGCTGTTGCAAATCTCGTAAATGTTGCTGTAGATAGTCATTAATATATAAAAGGCTATGAATTATCATAGTCTTTTTATATATTAATGACTATAAAATTTTATACTTATCTAGTAAATGTAAATACTTCATTATTGGATAGATTAGGATTAAATTCATATCCTTCCTTATTAAATAACTTAAGGTGTTCTATATCACTAACTCTGTTCTTTACAATATACTCAACCATATAACCACGAGCTTTTTTAGCATAAAGGCCTTTTACTTTATAAGTATCATTAATAGGGTTATATTCTTTGAATACAATATCTACAAATTTATAAGATTGTTTTAAAAGTTTTAAATCTATACATTTAATGTATTCAGAAGAAGCTAAATTAACTAAAACTGAGTTGTCGTGATTTTTTAACTCATCCATGATGTGATTAGTTATTTTTGATTTCCAAAACTTATATAAGTCTTTTCCGCAATTATTTTCAAGTTTCGTTTTCATCTCAAGTCTATAAGGTTGTATCATATCTAATGGACGTAAAACTCCATAAAGTCCAGAAAGTATCCTTAGATATTTATTTGCAAAATCTATATCTAAATCGTTAAAATTTGAAGCATTCATAGAATTAAATACTTCACCATCAAAAGCAAGTATACTTTGTAGTGTTTTATTATTAGATTTATTAAAACTTGAATACCTATTAAAATTTAAATTTGATAATTCATCGCTTAAATTCATTAAATTTTTTATATCAAAACTTGATAGTGGCTTTAATAAATCTATAAGATAATTAACTTCATCAGAAAAAATAGGGAATGAAGATTTATTTAATTTTATATTTTTATCAAAATTCATAGTCGTAGTTGGAGAAATTATAGTTATCAATGTTGTTCACCTCTTAATTTGTAATAATAAATATTATATACCAAATATGTATGCGTTTAAATCATAAGTATATAAAAATAGGCTAGTACTAAGGATAGTATTTCTAAACAAATAAAAAAATTATATAAACATGAATTTATTTATACTAAATATAAAAAGTATTAATATAAACTTTTTGAAAAATTAATATATGTGAAAGTATTGCAAATACTTAAGTACATATATAAAAATATAAAAAAATAAAAAATGATTAAAAAACCATTGAAAAAAAATAAAAAAAATAGTATAATTTTAAGTTTCAAAAAGTCGTGTATACAAAGCTATATTTATCTAATATAATAAAGTAAATCAAGAAAAAGGAAGGGATATTATGGCCGATCGGCGACTTTTAAAAACCATAGGGCTTATACTTTTAGGATCATTTATATTAGCATTTGGTTTTTACAATTTTTATTATTTAAACAATATAACAGAAGGTGGAGTGTTAGGACTTTTACTACTGTTAAAGAATCTATTCAATATACAGCCAGCACTAGCAAATATAGTAATTGATGGAGCACTTCTTTTAATAGGATATAAATTCTTTGGTAAAAAATTCTTTATATATTCTATAATTGCATCATTAAGTTTTTCATTTATGTATGATTGGTTTGAAGCTATAGGGCCACTCGTACCAAAAATTGATAGCATGTTTTTATCTACTATACTTGCAGGAATAAGCGTAGGTGTTGGGGTAGGACTTATCGTAAAAGCAGGTGCTGCTGCTGGAGGCGATGATGCTTTAGCATTAGTTATTGCTAAGACTACATCTTTAAATGTTGGTCAGGTATATTTATTAGGAGATGTTTGTATATTAATTTTATCACTATTATATTTATCAGTATTTGATGTATTTTACTCTTTAATAGCTGTAACTATAAGTGGTAAAGTTATAGATTATATCTATTATTATAACAATTCAAATAATGATTCAAAAAATCTTATTGAAAATATATAAAAAAGATAGGGTGTAAGTTATTTACGCTCTATCTTTTTTATATATGTAAATACAGGTCGAAAACAATAAAAAGTGTATACTATTTATCAAAAAATGACGAAAAAACAAATAATAATTAAAAAATGATAAAATGTGTTGCACAATTGATGCAAAAAGTATACAATAATCAATGAAAGTATATATCTTAGCCAATATAGGGGGATTTAAATATGAAAATAAAAGTAGGTATGAATGGATTTGGTAGAATCGGTAGAGCGGTTTTAAGAATTGCACAAGAAAGATTAAACGACGATATAGAAATAGTAGCTATAAATGCGAGAGCAAATGCAGAAACTTTAGCACATTTATTTACATATGACTCATGTTATGGAACATTTAAAGGAAATGTAGAAGTTAAAGATGATGATACTTTAGTAGTAAACTCAAAAGAAATAAAAATCGTAAGACATAATGATCCATCTAATATACCATGGGGGGAATTAGGTGTAGATTTAGTAATAGAATCTACGGGATTATTTACTCAAAAAGAAAAAGCGCAAAAGCATATAGATGCAGGAGCTAAAAAAGTAATATTAACTGCTCCTGGAACTAACGAAGATATAACTGTAGTTATGGGTGTTAATGAAGATAAATATGATAATGAATTACACAATATAATATCTAATGCATCTTGTACTACTAACTGTTTAGCACCATTTGTTAAAGTATTAGATGAAAGCTTTGGTGTAGAAAAAGGATTAATGACTACTATACATTCATATACAAATGATCAACAAATATTAGATAAAAATCATAAAGATTTAAGAAGAGCAAGGGCAGCAGCTGAATCAATGATACCAACTACAACAGGTGCTGCAAAAGCTGTTGCAAAAGTATTACCTCAATTACAAGGTAAATTAAATGGATTCTCAGTAAGGGTTCCGACTCCAACAGTTTCTTTAGTAGACTTAGTATGTGAACTGAAAAAAGAAGTAACTGTAGAAGAAGTAAATGCTGCTTTAAAAGAAGCATCTGAAGGTAAATTAAATGGAATATTAGGCTATAGTGAAAAGCCACTTGTATCAGTTGATTACAAAGGAGATTCAAGATCATCTATAATAGATGGATTATCAACTATGGTGTTAGAAAACAACATGGTTAAAGTAGTTTCTTGGTATGATAATGAGTGGGGTTACTCAACAAGAACTGTTGATTTAGTAAACTATGTAGTAAAAAATATGAACGTAGCTCATAACGAGTAAATAATAAAAATGGGAGAGAATTAAACAATTCTCTCCCATTTTTATTCTATTGATATATTGATATAAGTAAGTATGTATAGATTAATAACTTTATTTATTGTATAATATTGTAAACACAGATTAAAAGTTATTTTACAAAGATGCTCTTAGTCACAAAATTTAATAAGGGAGACGAAATTTATATGGAAAAAGGCATATCAAAAAGAAGTACAAAAGCCATAGGCATAGAAGCTTTTGTATTTACTGGACTTTTATTAGCTGGATTTTTATATGTAGCTAATATCATGGGTGCTGGAATAATGTTTAAAGTTATTATGAACACAGCACATGACTTACTTTTAAACACAGTATTTTTAATAATGGCAATGGCAGTATTAGCAGGTGCATTAAGTGCACTATTATCAGAGTTTGGTGTAATAGAACTACTTAACAAAATATTTGCCATTTTTATGAAACCCTTATATGGACTACCCGGAGCGAGCATAGCTGGTGCAATAACTACTTATTTATCAGATAACCCTGCAATAATATCATTTAGCAAAGATAAATCATTTACTAAATATTTTAAAAACTATCAAATCCCAGCTTTATGTAATTTAGGTACATCTTTTGGAATGGGGCTTATAGTAACTACATTTATGATATCTCAAGGTGAACAGTATGTATTACCTGCAATAATAGGAAATATTGGTGCGATAATAGGAAGTATCGTAAGTGTAAGGATAATGTTACACTTTACAAAAAAGTTTTATAAGTATAGTTCTGAGCAAGATTTAAGTAATTTAAAATTATCTAGAAGTGAAGATTTAAGAGAGATTAGAGAAGGAAATGTATTCCAGAGGTTTTTAGATGCAATGTTAGAAGGGGGAAAAAGTGGAGTAGAATTAGGACTAGCGATAATACCGGGAGTTCTAGTTGTATGTACCGTAGTAATGTTATTAACATTTGGTCCATCTACTGATCCTAATACTGGGGCTGCAGTATATACAGGTGCAGCATATGAAGGTATAGGACTGCTTCCAATTATAGGAGAAAAGCTTAGATTTATATTAGAGCCATTATTTGGTTTTACATCACCAGAAGCTATATCATTCCCAATTACATCATTAGGGGCTGTTGGAGCAGCGATGTCACTTGTACCTAAGTTTATAACAGATGGTATAGTAACTCCAAATGACATAGCAGTATTTACAGCTATGGGAATGTGTTGGAGTGGATATTTAAGTACGCATGTAGGTATGATGGATGCTTTAGATGCTAGACAAATAACAAGTAAAGCAATATTATCACATACAATAGGTGGTATATGTGCCGGTGCATCTGCACACTTTATATTTATGCTTGTAGGATAAAAAAAGAGTATAGACATTTTGTCTATACTCTTTTTTATATAATAAGTATTTATTTTTTAACTTCTTGTAAGTATTTATCAGTATTTTCAGTATAGGTTAAATCAACTTCATTTAGAGGAACAACCTTAGTTTTAAATTTAACTTTATAACCAATATATAATCCTAAAAATAAAGGAATACCGATGTAAGAAGCTATTAGCCCATTAAGGTCAATTCCATCGGGTTTTATATAAGAAAATCCTTGACCTATTATAATAATTATGCACATTAATAAGGATAATATAGGTGCAAATGGATACCACTTAGCTTTAAATTTTAAATCTTTTAAATTATTACCTTGATGAACATAAGCTTTTCTGAATCTATAGTGACAAATTGCTATACCAACCCATGATATAAATCCAGCAAGTCCAGAGGCAGCAACCAACCAAACATAAACAATACTTTCTGCAAATATACCTGTCAAGAAACAAAAAGAAGCGACTATAGTAGTTAATATTAAAGCATTTACAGGCACACCTTTTTTATTAGTTTTTGCAAAATTTTATGAGCCATACCTTCTTTAGCCATAGAATGAAGCATTCTAGTTGATGCATACATACCAGAGTTACCAGCAGACAATACAGAAGTTAATATTACTGCATTCATAAGGGAAGCAGCTTCAGCTATACCTGCTTTTTCAAATACCATTGTAAAGGGGCTTTCAGAAACTCCTGCCTGTGTAAAAGGGACTATAGCACCTAAAACGATTATTGTTCCTAAATAAAATATCAGTATTCTCCAAAATATCGATTTTATAGCTTTTGGGATAGTCTTTTCAGGATTTTCACTTTCACCAGCGGCAACGCCTATAAGTTCTGTACCTTGAAATGAGAAACCTGCAATTAAAAAAATAGCAAATATCGACTTTAATCCACCATGAAATGGACCATCAGATATAAAATAATTATGAAAACCTATATTACTAGAGCCCATTATTCCAAGTATCATCAACATACCTATTATTAAAAAAATAATTATAGTGACTAATTTTATTCCAGCAAACCAATATTCAGATTCACCGTATGCTTTTGATGATAAAAAGTTTAAAGAAACGATTATAACTAAAAATAATAAGCTCCAATAAATTCCAGAAACATTAGGGAACCAATATTTCATAATTAAAGAACCAGCGACCATTTCAGCTGCTATTGTTATAGCCCAGTTGTACCAGTAATTCCATCCGAGTGCAAACCCAAGTGCAGGGTCTATAAATTTAGAGGCATAGGAACTGAAGGATCCGGATATAGGCATAAAAGTTGCCATTTCTCCTAAACTTGTTATTAAAAAATAAACCATAATACCTACTAAACTATAGGCCACTAATGCTCCACCAGGACCAGCTTGATTAATAGTATTTCCCATTGCAAGAAATATACCTGTCCCAATAGAACCACCTAGTGCTATCATATTTAGGTGCCTTGCTTTTAAACCTCTTTTTAACTCTTGACTTTGTTCATTCACTTTAATTATCCTCCTTATGGTAATGTTTTTCCATAAGCAGGTAACTAAGATAATATAAAATTTTTTGACAATAAAAAAGCCATGAGCCTATACCCATGACGAAAATACGAAAACTCCATACAATAATATGAATGTATCGTACGTTTTCATTGAAAATAGCTCTTCACGAATTGTGACAGTCTTATATATATTCTACATAAGTCCAGCAAATAGTATTAAAGCTATTAACTATTCACTTCGGCGAAATTTCCTTTTATATTACTTCATTGAGCTTACCTCCATAATATTACTTTTAAATTTCGCGCCTCTATCTCAGTTATCTACTTGTTGTTTAAAATTATAACTTAAATAAATAATAAGTCAATAGAAAAAAAGAAAAAGTTTTCTGTATTTAGCTAGTACAAATTTCGATTTATAATATGTAAAAAGCACTACTTTTTTTTATTAAGTAGTGCTTTTGTGAATAAATAATTTAATATCTATTTATGAGAACTTACGGGTCTTGCGGTATTTTGGCTTACAGAACCAGTCTTAGAAGGTCTTAATCTTGGTTCAATATTAAGTTCTTCTGCTATTTCTAATTTTGTATTTTTAGCTTTTTTATTGTTTTTATTTTTAGCCATGATTTCCTCCTTAATACATTTAGTCATTAATAATTTAACCAAGAATTATATTAATATTCTAATGTTATAGGATTAGAAAATACTTATCTAATATTGTTTAAATTAAAGTTTATTTATGAATTATAACTGTAAAAATAGATAATCCTAAGCTTATAATATTTAAAAATAAAAAGGAGGGATGCATTTGAATATAGCGATAAGTCTTTTAGGAGGATTAGGACTTTTTTTGTATGGAATGAATTTAATGGGAGAGGGTTTACAAAAATCCGCAGGAGATAAATTAAAAAGAATAATAGAACTTTTAACTAGTAATATAATTATAGGAGTTTTAGTAGGAACACTTGTAACTGCGATTATACAAAGTTCTAGCGCTACTACTGTAATGGTAGTTGGATTTGTAAATGCGGGAATAATGACTTTAAATCAAGCAATAGGAGTGATAATGGGAGCAAATATTGGAACTACAGTTACAGCTCAACTTGTAAGTTTCAATTTAGAAGGTTTAGCTCCTATAACTTTAGGTATAGGTATTATATTATATTTATTTTCATCGAAATCTAAGATAAGAAACTTAGCGGAGATATTACTTGGATTTGGAATTTTATTTACAGGAATGGAGTTTATGAAAGATGCAGTAAAACCATTGGCTGAATTTAAAGGATTTACAGACGCATTAGTAGGATTTGGACAAAGACCTGTATTAGGTTTACTACTAGGTTTTGGAATAACTGCAATTGTTCAAAGTTCAAGTGCTTCTATGGGAATGCTAATAGCTCTTGCATCACAAGGATTAATTCCTTTAAATGCTGCCCTACCAATACTATATGGTCAAAATATTGGTACTTGTGTAACATCAATAATTTCAAGTATTGGAGCTAATAGAAATGCCAAAAGGGCAGCAATTATGCATCTATTATTTAATGTAATAGGGACATTATTATTTTTAATACTTTTAAATAGACCAACAGTATCTATAGTTACTAAAATAAATCCAAATGATATAGCTAGACAAATAGCTAATACTCATACAATTTTTAACATAGTATCAGTTTTAATTTTACTTCCTTTCTCGAAATATATAGTAAAATTAGCAATGAAAATTGTTCCTAGTGATGCAGACGAAGAAAATAATAAAACTTATCTTGACGAAAGAGTATTGGAGACTCCGTCTATTGCTTTTTCAAATGCTATCAAGGAAACTCTTAAAATGGGAGAAGTTACTAAAGAATGTTTAGAAAGTTCTATCAAAAGTTTTGTTAATAAGTCAGAAAAAGAAGTGAAGGTAACTTTTGAAAAAGAGAAAGTAATCAATGATTTTCAAAAAAGTTTAATAAGCTATCTTTTAAAATTATCTAAAAAATCAATACAACATGATTTAATTGAAGATATAGATAATCTTTTTAGTACTGTAAATGATATTGAAAGAATTGGAGAACATTCAAAAAATATATCTGAACTTTCACAAATAGCAATTGAAAGAAAAGCAAAAATGTCTGATGAAAGTATATCAGAAGTTAGCAATATGTATAAAAAAGTAATGGAAAACTATGAAAATTCTTTAAAACTTATTGATAATAGAGATAAGGATATAGCAATAAAAATAATTAAAATAGAAACTGAAGTAAATAAAATAGAAAAATCTATTCGAATAAATCATATATCTAGATTAAATAATGATAAGTGTGAAATTGATATGGGAATATTATATATAGAATTAATTAGTAACCTAGAAAGGATTTCAGACCATTGTTCAAACATAGCGAAAAGAACTCTTAAGTAAAAAGGCGTATATATACGC
>NZ_JAFFPK010000161.1 GCF_017590215.1 Clostridium sp. CCUG 7971 | reverse complement strand
TTTTAGAAGTTCTTTGTCTATATAGTAAATTTATTCGCTAATATCTAAAGTCTCTATTTTAGATAAATACTTTCTTTTATAATCTATAGCTTTATACTTTGATATTGCACATATCCAGTTTTTGAAGTTATTTTTATTTTTATCAAAACTTTTTATATTGCCCCAAGTAGATAAAAACACATCGCTAACGCACTCTTCTTCATAGTTAATAAGAACCCCTATATGCTTTCTAACTACTGATGTTATAATCCCTCTATAATTGTCTATAAGCATCTCCATGCCTTTTTCCTTTCTCCTTTTTATATATTTAATTATTAATTCGTCCTCCAAATTATTTCCTCCCTCTGTAAAAGCTTTTACAATATCTAATACGAGTTTTAAATTGAAATTCTATCACTTTATTTTAAATTTATTTTTTTCATATTAAAAGCAGAGTTTAAATATTTAAACTCTGCTTATTTATTGTAACTTATTTAGGTTTTATTCATTAATTATTTTCTTTAAATTTATTTTTAAATTTTTACTATTTTATATTTATTTTTTAGATTATTTTTATATAAAGACCTTAAATTTTCAATGGTTTTATTCTCCATATCCTTTTTTCTTATTAAAGCTGCTTGGTCTATATTAAAATAAGTAATAAAATACTCTTTAGTTTCGAATACTTTATAAAAGTTCTCATACTTAAGTTTCCATTCACCTTCAATTGCTGTACTTTTAGCAATTAAAAAGCTTTCATAAAAATCTAGTATACCTTGTGAATTAAATGTTCCCATCTTATCAGTTTTTACTCTTTGTTTAATTTTAGTTTCAACCTTATATATAATTGTTAATATAAATATAATAATTAACATACTAAAAGAAATAAAAAAATCTTTTATATAAAATTGATTTTCACTATAAGCAAGAAGTGTAGACAAAAATGCTATAAATAAAAACATTAACGGAATTTTTATTTTACTTTTTAAAAGTATTGCTATATATAGGAAATTACGATAGTCTTCCTTTCCCATATAGGTTCTTACTGTAAATAGTTTATTGTCATTCATTTTTTACCACCTTAAATTAATATAGTAATATACAATCTACTTATTTTACTATACCTTGAATTTATTTTTTAAATTATGTTTTCTAATAATCCCTGTAATAGAATAACATTTAATTCTATTTAATTCTATATATTAGGCTTGAATAGTCATTATTTGGGCTTAAATAGTTATCTAATAAATTTTATTTTTCTATAATTTAAATTAATAATATTTTTTAATAAAAAATACACTTAATAATAAATTAAGTGTATTTAAGGTATTAGTTATTTATTTAATATATTTTAGTAATTTATTATATGTTTTTTCTGTATCATCACTGTTTTTTTCATTATAATAAATAATTTTATCATTTTTAAGTCTAATCTTTATATAAGGCTTTTTATTTTTATAAATGTATACTATTGCTTCTTCACCTTCAACATTACATACACCTCTAGAATAAATAAAATTACCAGACCCAGTTATTTTACTTGAAATATTTATATCTTCTAAAAGTTCAATATTTTTAATATCTTCTATCTTAAAAGATGTCATTTGCATCCTAATTTTATCATCTTTTATAGTTAATTCATGCCCACCTGTTACATCAACAGTAGCTAAAATTAAACAAAAAACTAGGCATGGTATAGTTATAAATCCCACTGCAAGCAACATGTATTTTTTATCTTGCTTAGTTTGTTCTTTTTTATAACCTGTTTTATATTTATTATAAATACGATTATAGCAAAGAATTAAAGCAATAACTCCAGGTAATGCTAATAATCCCATTAATATAGATCCAATTTCTTTAGAAAATACTGAAATTACCCACGATATAAAGTATAATAATCCATAAACAATCCACATTATTCCAACAGCTTTGTTATAGGCTTTTATGTCTGTAATTTCTTTAGCCTCTACTATAGTTCCAGACCAAAAATGCATAGGAATATTATTTTTAAAAGAATAAATTCCAATTCCTAAAAAAATTACTACTACAGGTATAATAGAAACTAAAAGTACTATATTCTCCCCCATAAATTCATCACACCTTCTAAACTATTTTAAGAAAATTCCTTCTAATTCAATATTTTCATTATAATTTATCGTAAACTGAATCTTTCCATTTTTAAACTTTGCAACCTCAATAACTGATGCTAAATTTTCAGCCCCAACTATACCTTCCTTGCTAATCTTTTCAAATTCTCCTAATTTACCTTTTACAGAATCCCAAGTGTCTTTTAGCGTTTTTTCAAGCTCTTCAGGTGATGCTGCTTCCTTCATCTTATCACTCATTTGTGCTGATATTTTATCGTACTCTTCATTGATAATAAAATCTACAACTTCTTTACCTCTCTCTTTTAAAGTCGCCTCATCAAATGCATCACTTAATTTTGAACTACTACATCCGACTAATATAATCCCCGTTAAAAGTGCTAATAATAATAATTTTACTCTCTTCATAATTTTTCTCCCTCACTTATATTTTTTTAGATAAACTATCTTTTTCATATAGTTTTTTAGAATATATTGCAAACCCTGCTAAGGCTAATCCACATATGAATACATAAATCTCAACTCCAACTATCCCAACGCCGAAAACTTGTGGAAGTATAACCAGCGGTGCATTTACTAATGTATGAATTAGTATTGCAATAAACAAGTACAAAATCTTTTTATTCCTAACTCCATAAAGAACAATCATAGATAAGCCTATATGAATTGCCATAGCACTAATTCTTTCAAATCCTGATGCAAGTGCTAATCCAGGAGTTAAACTTATACATTGGTTGTACAGTAAACTTAAAGCTTCACTTGAGTTTATATTTATTGTTCCATTATTTATAATAATACAAACTATCAATGTAGATAAACAAGATACTCCAGTTAAAAGTATTGCCTCTATTCCTCCATGTCCAAATCCATAAGATATACCATCATCAAACTCACGATTATTTTTTAATAAATATTTAAAAGCTATAAACCTTCCTACTTCTTCAAATATTCCAGCAGTTAATCCTAAAAATATTCCATAAATATAAGGATTTGTTTGCATCTTTATAAACCACATCATATTTGGAAGTACATAAGTTAGTATTGGTACCCTAATTAACATCTGTGATACAAAAAATACCACCATTCCAACAATAAAACTCTTAGGCACTTTTTTATGTTTTTTTGCAAAATAGATAAAGCTTATTATTGGTATTAAAAAACATATTAAAGTACTTACAGCTAAGCTTACTATAACACTACTTTCAATCATATTTACCCCACCTTTATATTGGTATTATAATATTTACTTTGAATTCTTTTTCATCAAAGTCTATTAACATAGTTCCATCATACTTTTCTAATGATTTTTTTATATTTTCAATTCCAAGGCCTTGGTGGTTTTCTTTAGTCGATTTAAACTTTTTATTCTTCTGCATTGGTTTAGTAGTTATAGAATTTGATATATTTATTACTAATAATTCATTAAATTTATTTATATCTAAATTTATATAACCTTTATCTTTAGTTGCTTCAATAGCATTATCTAATAAGTTCGCAAATATTGTTGTTATATCTATATCTCTTATAAATTCTATATTTACATCACCTATTCTACATTCTATATTTATATCTTTATCTTTGGTATAGTTAAACTTTTCGTTCAATATTATGTTTAATACTCTGTTACTTGTATAGTATTTTTGATTTAATTCATTTAACATCTTATGTATATCATCTGTATAATGCTTAGCAGTTTCTGTATCATTAATCTTATGAAGTTCTTCAATGGTATTTAAATGATTTCTTATATCATGAGCTAATTTTCTTGAATCTTGATATTTTCTTTCTAAATTATCGTAGTATTTATATTGAAGCTTAGATTTCTGCTGGTATAAATTAATTTCATTTTGTAGTACATTATTTTTAGATATATTTTCAAACATGTATGTTACATATATATTTACTATAAATATCATGATTGCATTTATAATGAATAATACAATTTCTTCTATACCTGCATATATCTTCATATAGCTTAAAAGTGTGAACATATAAACTATACTGAATATTGGAATAATCATAAATCCAATAAATTGTGTAAACTTTAATCCACTTATTTTTCTTCTGTTCATAAATCCTATTGCAAACCTTGCATAAATAAATTCCATAAGTCTTATTGATATTACAAGTACTATTGGATAATATGCCGTATTTCCAATATATACACTAGTAGTTTGAATTATTAAACTTGTTAGTATAGCTGCTAATCCATCACATAGAAAAAATCCAGCTGAAAATATTAAATAATATAATTTACATGACTTCGAATCATTGTATCCGAAATGTCCTATTAAAATCATTCCTATAGTTATGACTAATATATTAAGAAATCCATTGGCCGTTAAAGATACTATTGTTACTATAATCGAGTAAATTAAATATATTGATATATAAAATATCTTACTTTTATAAATATTTCGCTCTAATTTACTCATAACATAAAAGTAAATATAAGTTACAAAGAAGTTTCCTAAGATCGGTAATAAAATAAATGCAAATATGTTTATATGGTTTTCGATTATACTCTACCCCCTTCTATTTCTTTCAATTTTATTACTAAGATAAATATTTAAACTTTGCCTAAATTGGGTAGATTTTTTTTGTGATAAAGGTATAATACTGCCATCCATCATATGAATATCATACCCTTTTACAGACTTTACATTATATAGATTGATAGAAAAGCTTTTATGCGGCATCATAAAGCTATATTTTTCCATATTTGAACCTATTTCAGATATTTTATCTTTAATAATATAAGAGTAATCCCTACATTTCATTATTACTTTTCTTAACTTATATTCAAAATAATAAATATCTTTTATGTCAATTCTTACAATACCTTCTGTCGTATTAAATTCTAAAACCTCACTTACTTCTTCATGCATATACGAAAGAGCTTCTTCTAATTGATGATGTATATCTTTTTCGCAAACAGGCTTTACTATATATCCAAATGCATGAACACTAAATGCAGATGATGTATAATCTGTGTAGTTTGTTACGTATATTATTTTTACAAGCTTATCTTTTTCCCTTATTCTTTTTGCTGTCTCTATTCCGTTTATGCCTTTCATATCAATATCTAAAAATACAATATCAAAGTTAATATAGTCTTTTATTAACTCTTCACCACTTAAGTATGTGTGTATTTGAGCTTTCGATTGTAAGTAATCTTCTACTATTGATTTAGTTTTATTTAATATATTTATTTCATCGTCGCAAATAGCTATTTTTAACATAATACCCTTTCCCTTTAATCTTTTTAGTATAAAAAGATAATAAACTATTTAACATCTTATTTGCAATAAATTTACTCAAGTTACAGTAAATTATACCTAATATACAGTTATATAAATACTATAGTTTAAAATATAAAAAATATATTAAAAACTATAATTTTGTAGAAAAACCTGATAATATAATAAATATATTATACTTTGAAATAAAATTTTTTAAATATCAAATAAAAAGGGGGAGAATGTGAGTGAAAAATATAAAAATATTTAATTTACTTGAAAAAAGTTTTATATCATTAAGAGAAACTAACAAAAAGGTATGGATAATAGGAATTATAATAGCTATATTATCAGGAGGCCTTAATATCTATGATAGTAATAATGACTATTTTTCTGGAGACTCTAATTATGATTATTCATACACAAATGATAAAAACAATGTAAGCTTAGAAGACGAACTTTATCAAGAGAATGAGTACATAACTGACAAAGAATTTAACACTGTTGTAGATGATCTATTTACATTTGGATTAGGCTCTATAATAATGTTTGTAATTGTAATACTTGCTCTTGTTATAATAATAGCAATTATATTAGGATTATTAATTAGTGTAGCTAATTATTACTTACAACACAGTATTTTAGAGACATTGTCTAAAGAAAAAATAGAAAGGTCACCTTTAGGATTAGTTATTAAGGTTAATTTTATAGTCCTTCTAAAAGTTACATTCGGTCTTATATTATTTATAATTCCAGGGATTATAATTGGTCTAAAATATGCACCAGTAAACTACATAATGTGTAAAAATCCAGAACTTTCATATAAAGAAGTTTTAAAAAATACTAAAGAGCTTAGTAAAGGGTTTAAGTGGAAGATGTTTGTATCTAATTTATTAATAGGTACTATTGCAGTAGTTGCTGTATTATTATGTTCATTAAGTGTATTCGCACCAGGATATATATTA
The DNA here is from genome assembly GCF_017590215.1 of Clostridium sp. CCUG 7971. Classification (GTDB taxonomy): domain Bacteria; phylum Bacillota; class Clostridia; order Peptostreptococcales; family Peptostreptococcaceae; genus Faecalimicrobium. The sequence goes on along the minus strand of NZ_JAFFPK010000161.1, from coordinate 17,219 downwards.
ATTGATTTCGCAGAAATGATTTTAACGCTTGCTTTATCTACATTTGCAACTGTATTTAGTGGATTATATAATATACATTTATTCAATGCTATTAATGATTTTAAAAATCCAATAAACTTAGAAGTTTAGAAAATTTTATTTTAAATTACATGTAAGGTATAATGTGTATTAATTAAAATAACCTCCTTTAAAATCATACATATAGTATGTTAAAAAGAGGTTATTTTGTTATAGAAAAATATTATTTTCTATTTTTAAAGTTAATCTTAGTTACATTATCTTTTTTATTAGATTTTGGTGCTATGATACCACTTTTTAATCCTAATAAAATTTCTATTTCTTCTGGATATATACTTAATCCACAGTTTTCTAAGTTATCCACTAAAGTTTGTCCATTCATTATCTTATTATCTATTAACATTTCCACAGCTTTTTTCAACAATTGAGGACTTGTAGCTTTTATATTTTCATCTAATGGTTCTGTTTTTAACCATCCCTTTTTATCCATTTCCTTCATTAAGTACATATATTTTTTATAGTTTATAGCTCCTAAAGTATACGCTCTTAAAATCATTGCAGATATTGGAACTATCCACTTTTTCTTTAATTCTACGTAATCTTCTAATTCACTAACATTAGCTAAATCAGCCCAGAAAGCTTCCTTTGGTAATAAAAATGCACACGCAAATTCATCTTTTGAAAACTTTTTAGACGGTATATTAGCTTCTGTTGATACTATATATGCTAGTTCATAAGCTAAATCAAAGTTTCTTATTGTAGCTGATTTTCTATCATTTCCTAAAGATACTAAATATCTGCTTACCTTATCTATACTTTGCTTTTGAGTAAACGACATTGAACCTTTTTTATCCACATTCATAGATGATATTGCTATTCCATTTACTTCTAGTAATGTCGTCATATTACCTATAGGTCCATCTCCTAATCCCCAATATCTTCTAACTTTAGTAGCTAATTCTTCTATATCATCATACTTACTTAAGTTGTCTGCTAATTTCATTTCTGGGAATTTTATATATCCTTCTATAAAAGATATTATTCTATGAGTCATTACTAATTTTTCTTTATAAGAAATTTCTTCCACTCTTGGTATTGGTGATTCTGGTCTAATATGAGTACTTTCAACTAATACCTTTATACTATCTTTTTGAAAGAAGTACTCTCTTGGGAATTTTAGTGCATTTGATATTTTCATCTCATTTTCAACAACTGGCTTGTACTTTTCTTCTTCAAAAGCTATTAAATCTTTTTTATTTATTTTAGTTTCACTAGCTAATTGATCTATTGTTTTACCTCTATACATTCTTGCAACTTTTAATCTTTTTCCGTTAAATATCTTTTTTTTGCTCATATTTTATCTCACTTTCATAATTTATGATATCCGTCATCTTAAAATTTAAAATGCTCTGGATAAAAGTAATACCCAGAGCATTATTCAAATAATATTATGTCGATAATATTATCATATTTATTATATATAGTCAATTATAAGCCTAATTTATCGCTTATCCCCTGCATAGCTTCTAGAGATAATTGTGCAAATTCATTAAATGGAATACCTATTTCTTCAATACTTCTCATTGCTTCTCTACTTGCACCTGCTGCAAATTTTAATTCTTTCATACGTTTAGTAATAGATTTTACCTTTACACTAGATATCTTTTTATCTGGATATATAAGTGCTATTGCTGTAATAAACCCTGTTATAGGATCTGCTGCATATATAGCTTTATCCATAGTACTTATTCTTTCTATCCCATTATCATAGTTGTGAGCTTTTATAGCTTGATATATGTATTCATTTCCAAACTTTTCATTTTGAAGAAGTTCTACAGCTTTTATACCATGTAACTTTGATTCGTCAGGATTATTTTTATAATCTAACATATCTGAATCTAAATCATGTAAAAGTCCTGCTATCGCCCATTCTTCTTCCTTTTCTGGCTCTAATTTTTTACCTAATTCTCTCATAACTACTTCAACTGCATATGAATGTTTAAGTAAATGTTCACTATCTAGATATTTGTTAAGTATTTCTATTGCTTGTTCTCTCATTTCCCTTTATCCTCCTAAACCTCTATACTTTATTTTATTATTATTCTACACCTCTATAATAATGGCCTGCACATACCCCTCTATCATCTAATTCATTATAAAGTTTTGTAGCTTTTAAACCAAGCTTGTAGTCATTATTTAATACTTCTTGATAAGCTTGTATTACTTTTCTAACCATTTCTCCATCTTCTAATGTAAAATCTAATCTAAGTATATTTATGCCGATTTCATTTAGTTCTTCTAAATTATCTAACATACAAGTTACCTTTGAATTGTATATAGTACTTCTACAGAATATATCTTGAGATACTCTATATTTTTCATCTTTAAAGTCTTTTAAAGCATAAGTACTTTCCTTACATTTAGCAACTCTCTTATCTTTTTTACAGTCTCTTACAACTACACCCATTGGACAATACTCTGTTATCATAAGTGGAGTATATCCATATACAACTCCTTCAATATCCATGTCTGTATATTTTAAAGTTTCTTTTATCTCATAAATATTTAACTCTTGAGATAAACATAATGTATTTGCTCCAACTTCTTTAAAGTAATTTACAGTTTCACTATTAAATGCATTTAAGTAATAGTCTATATTTAATTCTTTATCTTTAAAATAATCTATTGGTCCCCAGCTACCAACTTGTACAGAATTTATTCCAGATTCTTTTGCTTTATTTAGTTGTGAGTATTCTTTATATCTTATTATTCTAGGTGTAGAGTAAACTAGTTTAGTATTGTATTTATGCGACATTACTATAGCTTCATCTAAAGTTCTTACATCTTCATAATAAATTGTTTCAATACCACATTCTAAAGTTTCTCTTAATTGTTCTAAGTTCTTAACTTTTACAGATAAACTTTCTTTATTATCTCTTCTTACTTTAGTTGGGTTATATTTTACTACTTTATTCTTATAGCTTCTATTTTTTATCTTAACTCTTTCTTCGTCTAAAGCCTCAATACAATCTCTTCTCATTTGGTTTAGTATACTTATTGGTAAACTTATATTATCATCTAAATCTATTTCTAAATTCCTTAGTAAATATGGGGTATTACCCATTTTTTGTAACTGAGTTTCTATCTTTTCTTTACTTAAAGCTACTTTCATGGCTTTTTCTACTATCTTATCTCCAACTACTTTTGCACTATTTCCTTTAGTATCACTTATAGTTAATACTGGATTTTCACCTAGTTTTATGCTTATTTTAGCATCTACATCATTTTTTATAAGTTCTTTATCTTGTTTAAATGTAGCTTGTACTCTATCTATTAATTCACTATCTGAAGTTTTAAATACTACTTGTCCTCTTTTAGCTTCACCAACAAAATCTAGTTCTATTAAATCACCTTTATAACCTATTGTAGTTATTTCACCATTTTTAATAATTCTACCTATTGTTCCGCCGCCTAGGTTTATTCCATCACCCTTTTTAAGAGTATTTTCTAGTATCATTTTTAATCTCTTAGTTTTTTTATTACAATCTAAAACTTTTCCTATATACAGACCTTGGTTATTAGGTATTTCAGAGTTCATTACTTCTTCTCCTACTTCTCCTAATATTAAACCTTTAGTGAACTTTCTATTGAATATAACGTGTAAGTCATTTATAGTTTCATTTGATACTTCTAATTTTTTAGTAGTTTGATATTGTTTTATTGCTTCATTATAGCTACCTATAACTGTCGCTACATATTCCGGTTTTTCATTCTTCCTTCTATCTTTAAAGAATGTACTCCAGCATCCATTATTTTATCTATTTCTTCTATTGTACTTAAATCTCTTTGGCTTAACAGATAATCTCCATTACTATTTATTACTTCTCCAGTATGAACATCTATAAGCTCATATTTTTGTCTACATGGTTGTGCACATCTTCCTCTATTACCTGATCTATTACCTATCATCGAACTCATTAAACATTGACCTGAGTAACATACACATAATGCTCCATGAACAAATACTTCTATATCAGCTTTACAGTTATCACATATATATTTTATCTCATCTACGCTTACTTCTCTTGCTAAAACTACTCTATCAAACCCAACTGATTCAAGGTATTTTACATCTTCTAGTGAGTGCGCAACCATTTGAGTACTTGCATGAAGTTCAAAATCTGGCAACATCTTCTTTATAATCCTTGCCATACCTATATCTTGAAGTATTATTGCATCTACATCTATATCATATAAAAACTTTGCATACTCTACAAAGTCATATATTTCATTTTGTTTTATTAAAGTATTCGCAGTTACAAAAACTTGCACGCCTCTTATATGTGCATATCTAACAGCTTCTTTCAATTCATTTCTATCAAAATTATTTGCTGATGCCCTTGCACTAAAATCTTTACCTCCAAGGTATACAGCATTAGCTCCATTTTGTACTGCTGCCTTTAAAGCTTCAAATGACCCAACGGGTGCTAACAATTCTATGTCTCTCATATTATCCTCCTTAAAATTCGCTTCGCTTAAGCCACTGCGTGGGCGCTACACTTTACTAAAAATATTATATCTCTATAATATCCTTAATTATAAAAATTAAAACCTTCAGGTTAACTCCTGAAGGCTTAATTTTACTATCTTTTTGCTCTCATGAATTTTACTTCATTTTCAAGCTCTGTTTTTTCTAATTGTACTTTATATGCTTTATTTTGGAACTCTGATGCTAAACTTTCTGCAATTTTTGCTCTTTCGTTCGATTCATCTATAGAAGTTTTTAGCTCTTCTATTTGAGTTTTATAAGACTCTACTTCTTCCTTTGAAGACTCCGTTTTATTTGATAATATATCAATTTCTTGTTTTTGAGATTCTATTACTTTATTTAATTCTTCTATCTTTGCTTCATACTTAGCATGTTCTTTTTCTTTGCCTTGTAATTCTAGATGTAATTTTCTAATCTCTAATTTAAGTTCTTCGTCTGATGAACCAACTTTTTTCTTTAATTCTTCATTTTCCTTAGCTAATTCGTCGTTTGACTCTGAACATTCAAATAATATATCTGTAATGTTTACTGCTGTTACTATAGCTGAAACAACAGTACTTAGTTTCGGATTTGCACTTATAACCTTACTCATCTCTTTATCGACATATGATGCAACAGCTATCATATGTTGTTCCGACTTATCTCCAACCATCGGATATTCAGCCCCATTAATCTTTACCATTACCTTATTCATACTAACACGCCCCTTAAGTTAGTTAGTTTGATCTTAAGTTTGCATTTAGTTTTTCACTTAGCTCACTTAATATCTTATCATGTACTTTTGCTACATCTTCATCTGTTAAAGTTTTTTCACTACTTCTATATGTTAAAGAGTATGCTATTGATTTATATCCATCTTCTATTTGAGACCCTTTGTAAACGTCAAATAATTTATAATTTTCAACTAATCCACCTGAATTAGCCTTTATTATGTCTTCTATTTGTTTTACAAATACTTCATCTTTAACTATTAATGCTATATCTCTAGATGTTGATGGATATTTTGGTAATGGAGTGTATATTCTAGTTCCATTACAATTATCAAATACTAAATCAGTATTTATTTCAGCTACATAAACCCTTTGCCCTAAGTTGTAGTTTTCATCTACATTTGGATGTAATTCTCCAAAAGTACCTATACATGTATTATTATACACTACTTTTGCACATCTTCCAGGATGGAATGTAGAATTTGTCATTTCTGGTTCTATTTCGTAATCTTTTAATCCAACATTATTTAATATCATTTCTACAATTCCTTTTAAATTAAAGAAGTCTATTTCTTTACCATACATTCCTACACATAATTTCTTAGTTTCAACTGGTAAACCATCTTGTGGAGTAAATGTATTTCCGCATTCAAATGCTGATACTGATTCTACTTTGTGAGATATATTTGTAGATATTACATCTAACATATTAGGTATTAATGTAGTTCTCATAACAGAAGTCTCTTCACCTAATGGATTTATTATCTTAACAAAATCTCTCTTTGAATCATCTTGAGATAAGTTTATTTTATCTACACCTCTTGGGCTTACAAATGAATATGTTAATATTTCATTTAACCCTACTGATATAGCATTATTTTTTATATTGTCCATGAACTTTTGCTTATCAGTTTTTACACCTGCTGTAGCATTTCCTTCTAAATCAGCTGATGGAATATTTTCATAACCATATATTCTAGCTATTTCTTCTAATATATCTGCATCTTCAGCTATGTCCAATCTGAAACTTGGAACTTCTAATTCTAATTTATCAGAACTTATTAGGTTACACTTAAACTCTAAACTTTCTAATATACTTAAGAATTGGTCAATTGATACGTTAACACCTAATAATTTATTTATTCTTTGAGGGTTAACTGTCACCTTTTGAACTTCTTCTTTCTTTGGATAGTAGTCTAACATTCCGTTTAATACTCTTCCACATTCTAATTCCTCTATTAGTTGGCAAGCTCTATTTACAGCCATTTCTGTTAGGTTAATATCTATACCTTTTTCGAATCTAGAAGACGCTTCAGTTCTAAGACCTAATTTCTTAGACGTAGCTCTTATATTTTCTTTAGCAAAACTAGCTCCCTCTAAGAATATAGATGTTGTTTCATTTTTTATTTCTGAGTTTTCTCCACCCATTATACCAGCTAAGTCTAACGTCTTATCTTGGTTTCCTATTACTAACATATCTGATGTTAATACTCTTTCAACACCATCCAATGTAGTGAATTTTTCATCTTCATCAGCTAGTTTAACTATCATTTTATTGTATTTTATATCATCTAAGTCAAATGCATGAAGTGGTTGACCTAACTCTAACATAACATAGTTTGTTATGTCTACTATATTGTTTATTGGTCTCATTCCTGCTTCTATAAGTCTTCTTTGCATCCAATATGGAGAAGGACCTACTTTAACATCTTTTACAACTTTACCACAGTATCTCTTGCATAAATCTGTTTGAATATCTATTTCAAATTGCATTTCTTCATCAGAGCCATTTACTTTTATTTCTGGAAACTTTAATTCTGTTTCTAATGTAACAGCGGCTTCTCTAGCTATACCCATTATCGATCTACAATCAGGTCTGTTTGAAGTTATTTCAAATTCGATTAATGCATCATTTATTCCTAAAGCTTCTCTTACATCCATTCCTAACTCAAATGAATCTTGATGGTCTAATATATATATACCATCTTTTTTATGATCTTCAACATATTGAGATGGTATAGTTAATTCTTCAGCACCACAGAACATTCCTTCCGATAATACTCCTCTTAACTTACCTTTTTTTATTTTAAAGTCTCCAGGAAGTACTGCACCTATTCTAGCAACAGGAACATAATCTCCAACTTTTATATTTTTAGCATTAGTTACTATTTGAAGAATTTCTCCATTTGCTACTTCAACCTTTGTAACTGTTAATCTTTCTGCATCTGGGTGCTGTTCTATTTCAAGTATTTTACATACCTCAACACCATTTGTTTCTTTTCCAAAGAATTCTACTTTCTCAACTTTTGACCCTGTCATAGTCATCATATCAGCAAATTCTTGAGTATCTTTATCTATATTAACGTAGTCTCTAAGCCATTTTAAAGGTACTAACATATTAAATCCCTCCTAATTAAAATTGATTTAAAAATCTCATATCATTTTCGAATAATAATCTTATATCGTCTATTTCATACTTAAGCATCGTAATTCTATCTACACCCATACCGAATGCAAATCCACTGTAAACTTCTGGGTCTATTCCACAGTTTCTAAGTACGTTTGGATGTACCATTCCTGCTCCTAATATTTCTATCCATCCTTCACCTTTACACATAGAGCATCCTGCACCATCACACTTAAAGCATGTAACATCTACTTCTGCACTAGGCTCTGTAAACGGGAAGTTGTGTGGTCTAAATTTAGTTTTTGTTTCTTCTCCAAATAATTTCTTAACGAACATATTTAATGTTCCTTTTAATTGTGCCATTGTAACATCTTTACCAACTACAAGACCTTCTATTTGATGGAACATTGGTGAGTGTGTAGCATCTGGAGAGTCAAATCTAAAACATCTCCCTGGAGATACTATCTTTATAGGTAACTCTTGGTTTTTCATAGTTCTAACTTGAACTGGAGATGTTTGAGTTCTAAGTAATAATTCACTATTTATATAGAATGTATCGCTCATATCTCTTGATGGATGGTCTTTAGGTGCATTTAATGCATCAAAGTTGTTTGCAACAGTTTCAACTTCTGGACCTTCTGCTATTGAGAATCCCATTCCCATAAATATTTCACTTACTTCATCTATTATTTGAGATATAGGATGTTTCTTTCCTACTAAAGCTTCTTTAGCTGGCATAGTAACATCTATAACTTCTTCAGCTAATTTCTTTTGTTGTTCTATAGCTTTTAATTCTTCTTTTTTAGAAGATATATTTCCTTCTATTGATTCTCTTACCTTATTAGCGACTTGGCCTATAACTGGTCTTTCTTCTGCTGATAATTTACCCATTTCTTTAAGGATAGCAGTTATTTCACCCTTTTTACCTAAGTACTTAACTCTTAAGCTTTCAACTTGTTCTATACTAGTAGCATCTTTAATATCACTTAAAGCTACTTCTTGCAAATTAAGTAATTTTTCTTGCACTATTATCACCCTTTCACGTCTTTTTTGTATTAAAAAAAGCCCTTCATCCCTATCTAGGGACGAAAGACTATAATTTCGCGGTACCACCCTAGTAGTTTATTAAATAAATTAATAAACCACCTCTAATAAACTTAACGCGTTCTAACGTTAAAGCCTACTTTAAATTTCAGCTTTAATACTCCAGAGGGAACTTCTTTTGAATACTTAGAAAGTACTTTCAGCCTTGGTACTTATCTCTGAGCTAAGTTGATTCAAAATACTTTTCTCTTTCATTGTATTTTAAATATACTTTTACATACAATTATATCATAAAATTTATACAGTTTTCAATATCCTAAACTAAGTATTTCTTTATCTCATACATTAGTATTGCTGAACTTATAGCAGCATTTAATGATTCTGCCTTCCCATATATAGGTATCTTAACCAATGTATCCGATTTTGATACTAATTCACTATTTATTCCATTAGCTTCATTTCCTATAACTAAAGCGACTTTATAATTATATTCTATCTCATTATAGAAATTGTTTGTATCTAAGTAACTAGATACTATATCAAAGCTCTTTAACTTAAGTAATCTTAGCGCTTCATCCTGAGTTGCATGAATTATATTCATATCAAATATAGATCCCATTGTTGATCTTATAACCTTTGGGTTATATATGTCTACACAACCTTTTAGTGCTATTATAGCATCAACTCCAGCTGCATCTGCTGTTCTTATTATAGTTCCCATATTTCCTGGATCTTGTATTCTATCTAATATTAATACAAATCTATTTTCATCTTTTAGGCTAGTTTCTATATTCTTAGGTTTAAAATTAACAACACCTAATATACCTTGAGTACTTTCTGTATCTACTAATTCATTAAATATTTTATTTGTAGTCTTATATGTTTTTATATTTTTATCTTTAAGTATATCTAAAAATTTTACATGTTCTTCTTTATTTTCAAAATCTTCATTTATAAATACATAATCTAAATCAGCTCTACAATCTATTGCTAAAGTTAGTATTCTATATCCTTCTATTATAAATTTAGATTCTTTATTTCTATTTTTTGACTTTAGTAATGATTTAGTGTATTTAACTTTATCATTATCTTTTGCTGTTATCATTATAGCCATGGCTATTTTCTCCTAATTAAATCATTATTTTCTGATGCTATGCTACTTATTTTATTATTTTGACCAATTACAACTAAGATACTCCCTAATCTAAGTTCCTCATCTGGTGAAGGTGTGACATTTATGTTTTTTCCACACTTTATAGCAAGTACAGTTATTTCATATCTAGCTCTTAGTTCTAACTCTATTAAAGTTTTTCCTACCCAGCTAGTTGGTGTAACAATTTCAACTATTGAGTATTCTGGATCTAATTCTATATGATCTAATATATTATCGGATACTAGATTATGTGCAACTCTTACTCCCATATCTCTTTCTGGGAATACCACTCTATCTGCACCTATTTTATATAAAACTTTAGCTTGTAATTCATCTTTAGCTTTACATACTATTTGAGATACTCCCATTTCTTTAGCTATAAGAGTAGCCATTATAGATGCTCTTATATCTGATCCTATTGCTATTATAGCCACATCAAAGTTTCCAAGTCCTAATGATCTTAATGATTGCTCATCTGTAACATCTACTATAGCTGCGTGAGTAACTTTATCTGCTATGTTTTGAATTACTTCTTCACCTTTATCTATAGCCATAACTTGATGACCTAATAAGTGCATAGTTGTAGCAACTGAAGCACCAAATCTTCCACAACCAATAACTATATATTGTTTCATAATATTCTTCCTCTCAGTACAAAATTAATTATATTAATATATTTTAACCTACTATTATTTTTCCTTCTGGATATCTTATTGGAGGACTCTTTCTTGTTCCTCTTGAAATTATCGCCATGAATATAGTTAAAGACCCGACTCTTCCCATAAACATAAATAACATTATTAAAATCTTTCCTATCCCACTTAAACTTGGACTTCCACCTATACTTAATCCAACTGTTGCAAATGCTGATACAACCTCAAATCCAGCTTCAACTAAACTAAATTGTGGATCAGTTATAGATATAAGTAATGTTCCAGATACTACTACTGATATCCCTATAAAAAATATTCCTAATGATTTTCTTACCGTAGAATCTGATATTCTTCTTCCTAGTACTTCTATATCTGCTTTTCCACGTATGAAACTTCTTACTGTAAGTATTAATGTAGCTAGAGTAGTAATTTTTATACCACCTCCTGTTGATGCTGGAGCGGCCCCTATAAACATTAATATAATCATTATAAATATACTCCCTTGGTGAAGTAGTGTTAAATCTACTGTATTAAATCCTGCAGTTCTTAATGTTACTGATTGGAAAAATGCTGCTAATACTTTTCCTCCAGAGCCTAATTCTCCTAATGTATCTGGGTTATTAAACTCTAAGAAAAATACAGATACCATTCCTAAAACTATAAGTATACATGTTGTAATTAATACTATCTTAGAATGTAAATTCAATTTAGATATTTTTTTATTTCTTATAATATCTAAAATCACCGGGAATCCTAACCCTCCTAATATTATAAGTAACGATATAGTAATGGTAACTGTAAAGTTGTTAACATAAGATGTTAATGATGAAAACTGACCACTAACAGATCCCATTAAATCAAATCCAGCATTACAAAATGCTGATATTGCATGGAATATACTATACCAAATACCTCTTGTAAGCCCAAATTGAGGTATAAATACTGTTGATAATAATATAGCACCTATACCTTCTATAAGGAATGTTATAAGTATTATATACCTTGTTAGTTTAACTAATCCTGATAAATCTATTTGATTTAATGATTCTTGGATTAAAAGTCGTTCTTTTAAATTTATTCTTTTTTTCATTAGTAAAGCAAACATTGTCGTTGCAGTCATAAATCCAAGACCACCAACCTGTATTAGTCCTATTATTACTACTTGCCCAAAACCACTCCAATATGTAGCGGTATCAACAGCAATTAATCCCGTAACGCATACTGCAGAAGTAGCTGTAAATAAAGCATTTAATAAACCTATACTCTCACCACTTCTTGATGATATAGGTAAATTTAATAATAATCCGCCTATTAATATAATTGATGCAAATCCTGCTACCATTATTTGAGTAGGTTGCATTTTATATATATAGGCGGCAATTTTATTGAGTATAGCCTTCACTTTAACGTAGTCCTCCTTTATAGATTATAGTTCTTAATTTTATTTTTTAAATTTTTTGTATACAAGTCTTTGAATTATTACTCTATTATATTCCAATTTTTATTTAAAAACAACAGCATAAATTATTATATAAATATATATCATAATTTATTAAAAATTATAAGATATATTTATATAATAACCCTTTTTACAGTATAAATATTTATTATTGTAATAAATATATTATAAAACTAAAAAAAGCCATAGCTCATTTGAGCCACAGCTTTTTATCGTTTATATTAAGCTAATTTTGATTTAGCAACTTCTACTAATTTAGCAAATCCTTGCTCATCATGTATAGCCATTTCAGCTAACATTTTTCTGTTAACTTCTATTCCAGCTAATTTTAATCCGTTCATGAATCTTGAGTATGATAATCCATGAGCTCTAGTTCCAGCATTTATTCTTTGTATCCAAAGTCTTCTGAAGTCTCTCTTCTTTAACTTTCTTCCTATATATGCGTTCTTTAACGCCTTCATTACGAATGCATTAGCCGGTCTAAATAATTTACTTCTAGATCCTCTAAATCCTTTTGCAAGTTTTAACACTTTTTTATGTTTCTTACGAGCGTTCATAGCTTTTTTAACTCTTGCCATCGTTATGACCTCCTTTGTTTTCCTCTTTTAATGTTTTTATATTTAATCCGTTTTTTAGTATGGTAATAATTGCGCTATTCTTCTAGCATCACCTTCACTAACTAATCCTGACTTTCTTAATTGCATCTTAGTTTTAGCAGCCTTCTTAGTTAGTATATGTCTTCTGAAAGCCTTAGCTCTCTTTAATTTTCCACTTCCAGTTTTCTTGAATCTTTTAGCAGCACCTCTATGAGTTTTCATTTTAGGCATGTTAATTTCCTCCTCTCAGTTAATCATCTATTTTTTTGGATCTATGATTACAACCATGTTATTACCCTCAAATTTAGGGGCCTTAGCTGGTTCTCCAAACTCTTTTACTATATCTATGAATTTAAGCATTACTGCTTTTCCAATATCTTTATGTCCTAATTCTCTACCTCTAAATCTAAGCTCTACCTTAACTTTGTCACCTTTTTTAAGGAACTTTATAGCATTGTTAGCTTTAGTATTTAAATCATTTTCTTCTATACCTGGTCTAAGTCTTACTTCTTTTACAGTTATAGTCTTTTGATTTTTTCTAGCTTCTTTTTCTTTTCTAGATTGTTCATATTTATATTTACCATAATCCATAAGTTTACATACCGATGGATTAGCATTAGGTGATATTTGTACTAAGTCTAAGTTTTTACTGTTAGCCATTGCTTGAGCTTCTTTAATTGATACTATTCCAAGTTGCTCTCCAGTTTCAGATAAAAGTCTTACTTCTTTATCTCTTATTTCTTCATTGATTGATAATTCTTTGCTAATAGTAGTACACCTCCAAGTTTTTTATATAAAATAAAAAGCGAATGATATAAATCATCCGCTATATAAGTTAACACATTAAAACAAGTTTTATACTAAATGTATAAAAACTCAACTTATATTTACCCAACAACTTACATCGTAAGGTGAGAAGCGGACTTCTTCTTCGTTTTTAATTATTACTCTATTTAATATATCACTTTCTTGTATTAAATGCAAGTATATTTTTATTTTTTTTTAGATTTTTCTCAGTTTAATTACTTTGATTTTTTATTCATTAATATATTCTTATATATATTTTCAAAATTTAACTATATGTAATTATTTATCTAAATTCTGGTTATACTCTATAATGTTACATAGTGTAAATTATTTATAAAAATTTTAATAATAATTAATAATAAATATTAGTAACTTTGGAAAATATAAAATAAATTAACAATTTTATTATTGAGGTGTATGGCTATGAAAATGTTGGACAATTTTTTTAAAAAAGTTAATAAACCAGTACCTGTATTTGCTCAGACTAAAATGGAAAAAGAAAATCCACAAGATGATTCTAATTCCACTAAACCTAAAACTACATTTTGTGATGTTGCAGGTTTAGAAGAAATAAAAGAAGAGCTTTTTGAGATAGTTGACTTTATGAAATCTCCAGATAAGTACAAGAAAATGGGAGCAAAAATTCCTAAAGGGGTTCTTTTTTATGGACCTCCTGGTACAGGAAAAACTCTTCTTGCATCAGCGGTTGCTGGAGAAACTAATGCCTCTTTCTTTAATGTTACTGGATCTGAATTCGTTGAAAAATACGTTGGTGTAGGAGCAAAGCGTGTTAGAACATTATTTGAAAAAGCTAGAAAAGAAGCTCCAAGTATAATATTTATAGACGAAGTTGATGCTATAGGAGCAAAAAGACATTTAGAAAGTAATAATGAAAAAGACCAAACTTTAAACCAACTATTAGTTGAAATGGATGGTTTCGTAAAGGACTCAAATGTAATAATAATAGGTGCAACAAACAGACTTGATTTACTTGATGAAGCATTACTTAGACCTGGAAGATTTGACAGACATATACACATTGGTTCACCTAATTATAATACTAGATTTGAAATATTAAAAGTTCACACAAATAACAAACCATTAGACCCTAGTGTTGACCTTGAACTTTTAGCTAAAAAGACTCATGGATTTAATGGAGCTCATCTTTCAAATATAGCTAATGAAGCTGCTATATTTGCAGTTAGAGAAAGTAGTAACGTTATTACTTCTATACATTTTGATAAGGCAATAGAAAGAGTTATTGCAGGACTTGAATCTAAAAATTCTAAATTGATAGAGAAGGAAAAAGAAATAGTTTCTTATCATGAAGCTGGTCATGCCCTTGTCAGTGATTTAGTAGGTCTTTGTCCTATACAAAAAATATCTATAATTCCTAGAGGTCAAGCTTTAGGGTATGTTCTTCAACTTCCTGATGAGGATAGATATATTTACACTACAGAAGAGTTAACAGGGAAAATGAAGATTTTACTTGCTGGTAAAGCATCTGAAGAATTAATATTTAACCACAAATCAACTGGCGCTAAAGACGACTTAAAGAAAGTTACTGATATCGCTCATCAAATGGTTTGTGAATATGGAATGAGTAAATTAGGCTTTATGACTATTGATGGAAATGATAAAACTTTCCTATCAGGTCAAATACAAAAAGAAGCTAATGATATAGTTCAAAAATGTTATGATGAAACGTTAGAATTATTAAGAGATAACATAAATGACTTGCATATAGTTTCAAAGCATTTATTTGAAAAAGAAACTATGACTCATGATGAATTAAAATCTTTAATAAGAAAAGAAATGTGTTAAAAAAACCTTAGATTTATATCTAAGGTTTTTTTTATTTAATATTATGCTTGTATTACATTAGTTCTTTCTTCAACTTCTTGTAAAACAGTAGCCATAAATTCATTTAAATCAAGGCTTCCTATTTCACCTTTGTCTCTACTTCTTACAGATACAGTCTTATCAACAGCTTCCTTTTCTCCTACTATTACCATATATGGTATTTTTTGAAGTTGAGCTTCTCTTATTTTAAATCCAGTCTTTTCTGCTCTATCATCTATTTCAACTCTTATACCTTTAGCAAATAAAGCTTTTTTAACTTCATTAGCATAATCATTGTATTTATCAGATATAGGAAGTATTCTAACTTGAGTAGGAGCTAACCATACTGGGAATTTACCAGCATAATGTTCTATTAATATTCCTATGAATCTTTCTATACTACCGAATGCAACTCTGTGTATCATTACTGGTCTATGCTTTTCGCCATCTTGACCTATATAAGTGATATCAAATCTTTGAGGTAATTGCATATCTAATTGTATAGTACCACATTGCCAAGTTCTACCTAAGCAGTCTCTTAAGTGGAAATCTATTTTCGGTCCGTAGAATGCTCCATCACCTTCATTTAACTTGTATGGTAAATTAAGCTCTTCTAAAGCTTCTCTTAAACCATTTTCAGCTGCTTCCCACTCTTCATCAGATCCCATTGAATCTTCTGGTCTAGTTGATAATTCTAAGTGATATTCAAATCCGAAAGTTTTATATACAGTATCTATTAATTTTACAACACCTTTTATTTGATCTTTAATTTGTTCCGGTAACATGAATATATGTGCATCATCTTGAGTAAAAGCTCTAACTCTCATAAGTCCATGTAGTGCACCAGATAATTCATGTCTATGAACTCTACCTAACTCAGCTATTTTCATAGGGAAATCTCTATATGAATGTGGTTTAAAGTTGTAGAATAACATTGAACCTGGGCAGTTCATTGGCTTTATAGCAAAGTCTTGTTCATCTATTTGAACTGTGTACATATTTTCTTTGTAGTGATACCAATGTCCTGAAGTTTCCCATAACTTTCTATTTAATATTATTGGAGTTTCGATTTCACTATATCCATCTTCTCTGTGGATTTCTCTCCAGAATTTTAATAATTCATTTTTAAGTTCCATACCTTTTGGTAAGAATAATGGGAATCCTGGTCCTTCTTCTGGTATGAAGAATAAATCTAATTCTTTACCTAATTTTCTATGGTCTCTCTTTTTAGCTTCTTCAAGCATGTGTAGGTATTCTTCTAAATCTTTGTTCTTTTCAAAAGTTATACCATATATTCTTTGAAGCATTTTGTTCTTTTCGTCTCCACGCCAGTAAGCACCTGCTACACTTAATAACTTAACCGCCTTAACTTTTTTAGTTGAAGGTAAATGTGGTCCCCTACATAAATCTGTGAAATCCCCTTGCTTATAGAAAGATATTATTTCTCCTTCTGGTAACTCTTCTATAAGTTCAACTTTGTATATTTCTTTATTTTCCTTAGCCCAAGCTAAAGCTTCTTCTCTTGGTAATTCGTATCTTTCAACAGCTATATCTTCTTTAGCTATCTTCTTCATTTCTTTTTCTAATTTTTCTAAATCTTCATTTGTTAATCTATGCTCTAGGTCTATATCGTAGTAGAATCCATTTTCTACAGTTGGCCCTATAGCAAATTTAGCATCTGGGTATAATCTCTTTATAGCTTGTGCTAGTATATGAGCTGATGTATGTCTAAATACATCTTTCCCTTCTGCATCATCAAATTTAAATAAGTTTAATTCACAATCTTCTTTAACTATGTGATTTAATCCTACCACTTTACCATTTACTGATGCTGCAACTATAGCTCTAGCTAAACCTTCACTTATAGACTTCGCTATATCCATAACAGAAACTTCATTTTCAAATTCTCTTACTGATCCATCTTTTAAAGTAACTTTTATCATTGTTTTTCCTCCTCAATTTAATTTTTTTATAAAATAAA
>NZ_JAFFPK010000160.1 GCF_017590215.1 Clostridium sp. CCUG 7971 | reverse complement strand
CTTCAGGTACAGAGCCTAAGCTTAAATTTTATATAGCAGTGAAAGGTGAAGATGAAAGTATATCAGATGAGAAAATAAAAGGAATAAAAACTTATATAGAGAACACTATAGAAAAGTTAATGTAAAATATAAAAAGGATATAACTTAAGTTATATCCTTTTTATATTAAAACTATATATTAATATAAAAAGGACATATAACCTTAGTATAAAACTATCATATATAAAAGATGTTAATCATAATTATTTACGAATACTTATTAAAAATATAAGGCAAACATCTAAGAAAGGAGGAATCTCATGGTAAAGGTAGATAAACAAAATATTAAAAATATAATACAAGAATCTAATTATAGTGAAATAAATTCAAAGGCAGCCGAAATGTCTTTTTATTTACTTCTATCTCTCTTTCCATTTTTGATGTTTACCATAAGTAGTATAGTGTATATACCAATACTACATTTAAATAAATATATAGGTTTAGTTGAAAATATAATGCCTGAAAGTGCATTTGTAATAGTATTATCAATCATAAATTCAGCGAGAAGCAGCAAAAGTATAAGTTTTATTATAATGAGTTTTTTTCTTACAGTGTGGACATCATCAAGAGCTGTAAGAGCTATAATAAGGGGGGCTAATAAGTCTTATAGAGTAAAAGAAACAAGATCATATATAAAGGTATTTATAATAGGTCTGTTGTTTACTGTTGGTCTTTTACTTTTGATTTTTTCATCAATGATATTTTTAGTTTATGGAGAAAAAATAGGATACTTTTTATTCGATCTTATAGGTTTAGATAATATATTTATTAATATATGGGATGTATGTAGATATACAATAGGAATAATAACTATAATCTTAATACTTATGAATTTATATAAACATACTCCAAACCAAAAGTTAAGTACAAGAGAATCTATTCCAGGTGCCATAATTGCTACATTTGGATGGATTTTAGTATCATTTTTTTACTCTTATTATTCAAATTATTTTGCAAATTATGAGGTTATATACGGAAGTATAGGTGGAATAATTGTACTTATAACATGGATTTATTTAAGTAGCTGGGCTATATTAATTGGATCTGAAATAAACGCGAGGTTATATTTTAGAAGAAAGAATAGATAAATGAGATAGAGAAATAATACCTGTAAATTTAGTTCAATGTGATTTCAAGATAATATATCAAAGATATATATTTTTAGAAGCATCAAAAGTTTTGTACTGGATTATAAAGTGATTGTGAAAAAAGTAAAAAATAAAAATAAAATGTAGAAAAAAGAAAAAGAATGTAACTTATAACCGATTATTTCCATAGTATATTGTATGAGAGAAATTTCTCATACAATATTATTAAATGGAGATGTATCATTATGAATAGAAATTTTGGTTGTGAATCAAGAAGAGGGATAATGTCAGGTAATAACAATAATAATTATATAGATCAAAGAGAAATGGAAGCTATGAGAGAAGAGTATTGGCAAGCATATAATCAAAATAACCTATTAAGTCAAAACAATATGTATAATGGAGATTATATGAATGAAGACTATGTATTAGGAACTGAAGACTATTTTAATGAAAATGATAGAGATTTCAATAATCAACGTGAACATAAAAAACATGACTGTTGTTGCAATAGAGATAGGAATCATGACTGTTGTTGCAAGAAAGATTGGAATCATGACTGCTGTTGC
>NZ_JAFFPK010000159.1 GCF_017590215.1 Clostridium sp. CCUG 7971 | reverse complement strand
GGGAAAGAACAGATAAAGCTCAAATTTTAAGAAAAGAAGCTCTAGCACAATAATATAAATTAGATTTATAAATAAAGCCCCTTAAAGTAATGTTACTTTAAGGGGTGATTTTATTTTATATAAAAGGTATAATAATTACAACTTAAGTACAGTATAGAAATATTATTTGTTGTAGGAGAAAAGTATGGAAAGATTAGAAGGAATGATAAGTGATATAGTATTCAAAAATGATGATAATGGATACACCATAGCCCATTTAGCTAACTCTAATAGTGAAGTTGTTATAGTTGGATGTATGCCAACTTTATCAGTTGGAGAAAGCATAGAAGTAGAGGGGAAATGGATAAATCACAAAACTTATGGAACTCAGTTTGAGGTAAATAAATTTATGCCAGTAACGCCATCATCACTCGAAGGAATTTATGTATATCTAGCATCGGGTATGATACATGGAATAGGTGAAAAAATGGCGAAAAGGATTATAGATAAATTTGGAGTTAATACTTTAGATATAATACAAAATAGTCCGGAAAGATTACAAGAAGTAGAAGGTATAGGAAGTAAGAAGATAAATCAAATAGTCAAAAGTTATGAAGAAAATAGAGAACTTAGAAATATAATTATTGAATTATCACCTTATGGAATTACTCCTAATTACTGTATGAAAATATATAAAAAATACAAAAACAAGGCTATTGAAGTTATAAATAGAAATCCGTATAAGTTAGCGGAAGATATAAGAGGTATCGGGTTTAAAATAGCTGATGATATAGCGAATAAAATAGGAATAGAAAAGAATTCTAAAGATAGAATTTGCCAAGGAATTTTATATTCTCTAAATCAATCTTTAGGAAGTGGACATACTTATCTACCAGAAAATATTTTAATACAAGATGCTAAAAAACTATTACAAGTAAGTACTGATCTTATAGAAGAGTGTATAATGGATTTAGCTTATGACCAAAAGGTGCATATAGAAAAAATGAGCGGACAAAACTTAATATATTTAATACCATACTATTTATCTGAAAACGGGGTTTGTAAGCAAATAATAAAATTATCTCAATGTGAATTTAAAGATTTAAATATAGATATAGAAGAAGAAATTAGACTTGTTGAAAATGAAGAAGGTATAAAGTTAGCTACTAACCAAGCTAAGGCTGTTAAAGAATCAATAGAAAGTGGAGTAGTAATAGTTACTGGAGGTCCTGGAACAGGAAAAACTACAACTATAAACACAATAATAAAAATATTTGAAAATAACAACCAAGAAGTTGTTTTAGCAGCACCAACAGGAAGAGCTGCTAAAAGAATGAGCGAAACTTCTAATAAAGAAGCAAAAACTATACATAGATTACTTGAAATGGGATTTGCTACAGACAGTGACCAATTAGAATTTATGAAAAATGAAGAGGAACCTATAAAAGCAGATGTGATAATAGTAGATGAAGTTTCTATGGTTGACATTTTATTAATGTATTCATTACTAAGAGCTATAAAAGAAGGAACTAGAGTTATACTAGTTGGAGATAGTGACCAGTTACCATCTGTTGGAGCAGGTAATGTACTTAAAGATATGATAGATTCTGGGGTTATAAATGTAGTTGAATTAAATGAAATATTTAGACAAGCAAGAGAAAGTATGATAGTAGTAAATGCTCATAAAATAAATAATGGACAACCTCTTCACTTAAATTCAAAAGGTAAAGACTTCTTCTTTATAAGAAAATCTACAAATGAAGAAATTTTACAAGAAATAGTTGGCTTAGTTAATGAAAGACTACCTAAATTTTATAATGTAGATAAATTAAAAGATATACAAATACTAGCATCTATGAGAAAAGGTGACTTAGGGGTGACCAATCTAAATGTAGAATTACAAAAATACCTTAACCAACCTGAAAAATTTAAAGTAGAAGAGAGTTTCCAAAAAAGACTTTTTAGAGTCGGTGATAAAGTTATGCAAATAAAAAATAACTATACTAAAAAATGGGAAAGCGAAGATTCAAAAGACAGTGGAGAAGGTATATATAATGGAGATATAGGTTATGTATATCATATAGACAAAGATAAGAGAACTGTATACGTATTATTTGATAATATTAAAATAGTGTCTTATAAGTATGATGAATTAGATGAACTAGATCATAGTTTCTGTACAACTATACATAAAAGCCAGGGAAGTGAATTTCCAGTTGTAGTTATACCTATAACATGGGCTCCACCGATGCTACTTAGCCGTAACTTATTATATACAGCTGTAACGAGAGCTAAAAAACTAGTTGTATTAGTTGGAGATGTAAAGTACTTAGAATATATGATAAAAAATAATAGAACTAATGAGAGATACTCTAATTTAGCATATAAGTTAAATAAATTTAAAGTAGAAGGGTTGTTAGTTAAATAAATATGAAGAATAAAGAGATTATTTTCTCTAAAGTATTTAAAGACATAATTAATTTAATTTTAGATTTTATATATCCAGAAAATATAACATGTATAATATGCGATAAACCCATAAGTAAAACTAATACTTATTCAACTTGTAAAAATTGTTTTGAAGAACTACATTTTATACTAGATGGATGTAAAAAATGTGGAAAACCAATAATTAATCATTCTCTAGAAAAACAAGATATAAGCGGATGTAGCAGTTGTTTTAACAAAACCTTCTATTTTGATAAAGCTATATCTTGTATAGAATATAATGATTTGAGTAAAAAGCTTGTTTTAGATTTTAAATATAAAAATAAAACATATATGAGTAAGTATATAGCGCAAATAATGAAAGAAAAACTAGAAATAGAAGATATAAAATTTGATTATATTATGTATGTACCATTACATAAAAACCGTTTAAAGAAAAGAGGATTTAATCAAGCTCAAAAGATAGGTATAAAATTAAGTAAATTAATTAATATACCAGATGTAGACATTATATATAGAAAATATGATACTATACAACTATATAAGTTAAGAAAAAGTGAGCGAAAAAAAGAATTAAGAAATGCATTTATTATAAATGATAAAAATAATTTATTAAAAAATAAAAACATACTTTTAGTAGATGATATATTTACAACAGGATCTACTGTAAATGAGATATCAAAAGTCTTAAAACTAAATGGTGTTAACAAGGTATTTGTTATGACTTTGCTTACTAGAGCTTCGGATGCTTATGCTATGGAATAAATTCCTATTGACATATGCTTATTAACGTATTAAAATAAATGAGTAATATTTAGGTCTGTGGTTGAAAGTCCAAGCCAGTTGCAGGCAAAGGGATCCACGTAAGTCAACACTAAAAATTGGGTTGATGATCATGGTGCAGCTTAGAAGTAAGACCTACCGATATCAAATCGAGAGAGCTAGTAGTGCGGCGAACCCAAGCGAACCCTCCAGTAGGCGAGTGTGGGGTCAAAAACCAGGTCAGCTAAATATTCAAAGTACCTTATAGGTACTTTTTTTTATAAAAAATGGTATTCCATAAAAGAGTAAAATATATTAAAAATGGATATTTAGTATAATTTTACGACATAAATTCACAAATTAATAACAACTACTGTTGATATTTGTGGATATATAAAAATAAAAGAATAGCTTAAAATACACAAAACTAGAGTTATTAACAATTCTATCCACATTATCCACAAGTGATATGAATATTAGTAATCCACATATTAATAATAAGTATTATAAATTATTAAAAATTAATATATTTTTGGTTGTATATATTAATTTATAAAAGCTAACAATAAAAATAAAGGATTAGCTAAATTAGCGTAGAATACTATATCAAGGTATAAAATTTATACTGCATAACTGAAGGGAGATGTTCTTATGAATATAATAATATCTGGTAAGCAAATGGAACTAACAGAAGGTATAAAGAGTACTATTCAAGAAAAACTAGGTAGATTAAATTTTTATATACATCCAGAAACAAGGGTAAATGTTACTGTTAGTGCTTCAAAGTCAAGACAAACAATAGAGGTAACAATAATTCCTATAAATGGACCGATAATTAGAGCAGAAGATTCAGAAGAAAATTTATATGCAGCTATTGATGTTGTATATGATAAATTAAATATGCAATTAAGAAAACTTAAAAATAGATTATTAGATAGACACCAAGATGTTGAAAGTATTAGATTTAATGGTGTTGAAAAAGGTACTACAATTGATTATGAAAAAGACGATGAAGATGATGATTTTGATCAAATAGAAATAAAAAGACATAAAAAATTTGATATAAAGCCAATGAATCCAGAAGAAGCTGTATTACAAATGAATCTTTTACAACATGATTTCTATATGTTTAGAAATATAGAAACTGATGAAATGTCTTTAGTTTATAAGCGTAAAAATGGTGGATATGGAATGATAGAACACGAATAACATAATTAAAGTAATTAAAAAGCTATCGATAAATTTAATTATCGATAGCTTTTTAATTATAAAGAATATTACATATAGTGTTTTTATGGTAAAATGTATAATAGTATAAAAAATGAGCGAGGAGAGATACTGAACATGGGTTTTTTAGATAATTTATTTAACATGGCAGATAAAAAAGAACTAAAAAAGTTTAATAAGATAGTAGATGAAATAGATTCATTAGAGCCTAAGTTTGAATCTATGTCTGATAAAGAACTTAAGAATATGACAAACATATTCAAAGAAAGATTAAACAACGGTGAGACAATAGATGACATCTTAGCAGAAGCTTTTGCGGTAATGAGAGAAGCTTCTAAAAGAGTATTAGGTATGAGACACTATAGAGTACAGCTTATAGGTGGAATTGTGCTTCATCAAGGAAGAATAGCGGAAATGAAAACTGGGGAAGGTAAAACACTAGTTGCTACCGCGCCAGTTTACTTAAATGCTCTTACAGGAAAGGGAGTTCATGTAGTTACAGTAAATGACTACCTAGCAAAACGTGATAAAGAGCAAATGGGTAAAGTATATGAATTCTTAGGGCTTACAGTAGGGGTTATAGTTCATGGACAAAACCCTCAAGAAAGAAGAGCTCAATATCAATGTGATATAACTTATGGAACAAACAATGAATATGGATTTGACTACCTAAAAGACAATATGGTAATACACAAAGAGCAAATGGTTCAAAGAGAACTAAATTATGCAATAGTTGATGAGGTTGACTCTATACTTGTAGATGAGGCTAGAACACCTCTTATAATATCAGGACCTGGAGATAAATCTACACATTTATATTCAGATGCTAATACTTTTGTATTAACATTAAAACCTGAAAATTATGAAATCGATGAAAAGCAAAAATCAGTATCTTTAACTGATTCAGGAATACAAAAGGCAGAAGTTTATTTTAACGTTGATAACTTAACAGATATAGCTCATACAGAATTATATCACCATATAAATCAAGCATTAAAAGCTCATACAATAATGAAGCGTGATGTAGACTATGTTTCTAAAGATGGAGAAATAGTAATAGTTGATGAATTTACAGGGAGACTTATGTTTGGTAGAAGATATTCAGAAGGATTACACCAAGCAATAGAAGCTAAAGAAGGATTAAGGATACAAAGAGAATCTAAAACATTAGCAACTGTAACATTCCAAAATTACTTTAGAATGTATAATAAAATCGCTGGTATGACTGGTACTGCTAAAACTGAGGAAGAAGAATTTAAAGCAATATACAAAATGGATGTTGTTCAAATACCAACAAACAGACCAATACAAAGAGATGACTTATCGGATGCTGTTTATAAAAATGTAAGAGGTAAATTTAATGCAGTAGTTGAAGATATAATAGAAAGAAGTAAATTAAAACAACCAATACTTGTTGGTACTGTTTCAATAGAAAACTCTGAATTAATATCTCAACTTTTAAAAAGAAGGGGAGTTAAGCATGAAGTATTAAATGCTAAGCACCATGATAAAGAAGCAGAGATAATAGCACAAGCTGGTAGATTAGGAGCAGTAACAATAGCTACTAACATGGCAGGTCGTGGTACAGATATAGTTCTTGGAGGAAATCCTACATTCTTAACTAAAAAAGAAATGAAAAAAATAGGATATGCTGAATCTATAATAAATAGAGTAGACGCATCATTAGAAGGTATAGAAAAAGAAGGTAATGAAGAATTATTTGTAGCTAGAGAAAAATATGAAAAGCTATATAAAGACTTCAAGAAAAAATGTGAAGAAGAACAAGCTCAAGTTATAGAAGCTGGTGGTTTAGCTATAATAGGTACAGAAAGACATGAATCTAGAAGAATAGATAACCAGTTAAGAGGACGTGCTGGTCGTCAAGGAGATAAAGGTAGTTCAAGATTCTATATATCATTAGAAGATGATCTTATGAGATTATTTGGTAGTGAGAGAATATCTGCGATGGTAGAAAAAATAGGTCTTGAGGAAGATATGCCTATAGAGCATAAGATGTTAACTAAATCTATAGAAGGTGCACAAAAGAAAGTTGAAGGTAGAAACTTCGGAATAAGAAAGCACGTACTTCAATATGATGATGTTATGAATAAGCAAAGAGAGACAATATATGCAGAAAGAAGACGTGTATTAGAGGGTGAAAATCTTCAAGAACAAATTCAAAGCATGATTCATTCTTTAATAGAAGATGCAGCAAATGCTTATTCTGAAGAAAAAGGAATAAATATAGATGGATTTAAAGATTATATGTACCATCAATTTATGCCAAAGGGAAGTATAGAAATACCAGATATAGAAAAGCTTAATACAGCTGAATTAGTAGAAGCTGTATATGAAATAGCTATGAAAATGTACAATGGGAAAGAAGAAAGAATAGGCTTTGATAGAATGAGAGAAGTAGAAAGAGTAATACTTCTTCAATCAGTTGATAGCCATTGGATAGATCATATAGATGCTATGGATCAATTACGTCAAGGTATAGGACTTCGTGCAATAGGTCAGCAAGATCCAGTTATAGCATATACAAATGAAGGATTTGAAATGTTTAACGAAATGAATATGCATATAAAAGAAGATACTATAAAATATTTATTTAATATAACTGTAGAGGAACAACCTGTAGAAAGAAAACAAATTATAGATGTTGATCACCTGTCTTCTAATATAACAGATGGAGAAGAAAGCAAGACTGTTAAAAAAGATGAGGATATTGGAAGAAATGAAGATTGTCCATGTGGAAGTGGAAAGAAATATAAAAAGTGCTGTGGAAGATAATTTTGGAGGATCCAAATGTTAAATATACAAGAATATAGACACAACTTAGAGCTTATGGCTTCAAATATAGAAGAAATGAGGGACTCTCTTTGACATTGCTTCACTATTAATTAAAATAGAAGAAAATGAAGCTAAAATGAATGAGCAAGATTTTTGGAATGACAATGAGATGGCTCAAAAAGTTCTTCAAGAAAATAAGATTTTAAAAGAAATAGTAGATGAATATAATAAACTAAAGGAAGCTTTAGAGGATATAGAAGTTTTAATAGAAATTGGATTAGAGGAGAAAGATCCATCTATTGAAAAGGAAATAGAAAGCTCTATAATTACATTACAAAAAGAGATAGATATTGTAAGAATAAAAACTCTTTTAAGTGGAGAGTATGATAAAAATAATGCAATATTATCTATAAATGCAGGAACAGGTGGATTAGATGCTCAAGACTGGGCGCAAATGTTACTTAGAATGTATATAAGATGGGGCGAATCTAAAAACTATAAAGTTAAACTTTTAGATATATTATCAGATCCAGCTGCTGGAATAAAAAGTGCTACGTTGCTTATAGAAGGTTTAAATGCTTATGGTTACTTAAGAAGTGAAAAAGGAGTGCATAGAATTGTAAGAATATCTCCTTTTGATCCATCAGGTAAAAGACATACTTCATTTGCATCAATAGACATTACTCCGGAACTTGATGATAGTATAGATGTTGAGATAAATCCAGTTGATTTAAAAGTGGATACTTATAGAGCATCTGGAGCTGGAGGTCAGCACGTAAATACTACTGATTCAGCAGTAAGAATAACGCACATTCCTACAGGAGTAGTAGTTCAGTGCCAAAATGAAAGATCTCAGCATAAAAATAAAGATAGAGCGATGAAAATGCTTATGGCAAAACTTATAGAGCTCAAAGAACTTGAGAATAAAGAAAGAATTGAAGATATTCAAGGAAAATACTCTCAAATAACTTGGGGAAGCCAGATAAGGTCATATGTGTTTCAACCATATAAATTAGTAAAAGACCATAGAACTAATGCAGAAATGGGAAATGTAGATAGTGTTATGGATGGAAATATAGATTTATTTATAAATGAGTACTTAAAAATGAATAAGTCAAAAAATAATTAAAATAAGGGCTTGAGAATTTAATTCTTGAGCCTTTATTTGAGCAACGGACAAAGTCGTTGGCGAAATGAGCATAGCGAATTTTTGATCAACTAACTTAAAATAAACTACATACGAAAGAGAAGTGATTCTTATGAATATAAATGAAATATTAAAAAAAGAATTTAATCTTAGAGATGAGCAAATAAATAATACAATAAAACTTATAGATGAGGGAAATACAATACCATTTATAGCTAGATATAGAAAAGAAATGACTGGTGAAATGAGTGACGTTACATTAAGAGAATTTCACGATAAATTAGTATACTTAAGAAATTTACAAAGTAGAAAAGAAGATGTACTAAGAATTATAGAAGAACAAGGAAAACTTACAGAAGAAATAAAAATAAATGTTAATAAGGCAAATACACTACAAGAAGTAGAAGATATATATACTCCATTTAAGCAAAAGAAAAGAACTAGAGCGACAATTGCAAAGGAAAAAGGATTAGAAAATTTAGCATTAGATATATTAAATAAAAATATAAATAATCTAGAAGAAGAAGTAAAAAAATATATAAATGAAGAAAAAGAAGTGAATTCTTCTGATGATGCTATAAAAGGTGCTAAAGATATAATAGCTGAAATAATATCTGATGACGCTAAAATAAGAAAATATATAAGAGATTTATCATTAAGAGAAGGGGTATTAGTAACAAAGAATACTAAAGAAGAAAAATCAGTTTATGATATGTATTATGATTATAGTGAATCTGTAAGAACTATTGCACCTCATAGAGTTTTAGCCATAAATAGAGGAGAAAAAGAAGACTTCCTAAAAGTAAAATTAGAAATTAATAATGAAAAAGTTATAAATCATATAATAAATGAATATGTAAAAAATGATAACTTTAAAAATAAAGAAATAATAGTATCATCTATTGAAGATGCATACAAAAGATTAATATTCCCTTCAATAGAAAGAGAAGTTAGAAACCATTTAACTGAAATAGCTCAAGAAAGAGCTATAAATGTATTTGGACAAAATATAAAAGGCTTGCTATTACAAGCTCCTGTAAAAGATAAAGTGGTTATGGGGTTTGATCCAGCTTTTAGAACGGGATGTAAAATAGCTATAGTTGATAAAAATGGTAAGTTATTAGATACAACAACAGTATATCCAACAGAGCCTCAAAATAATGTAGAAGGCGCAAAAAAGACTTTAAAAGAATTAATATCAAAATACAATATAGATATAATTGCAATAGGAAATGGAACTGCGTCAAGAGAATCTGAAAAGTTTGTTTCAGACATGATAAAAGAAATAGAAAAAGAAGTTCAATATGTAATAGTTAGTGAAGCTGGAGCATCAGTTTACTCAGCATCAGAGCTTGCAAGTGAAGAACATCCAGATATAAACGTATCTTTAAGAGGTGCGATATCAATAGGTAGAAGGCTACAAGACCCACTTGCTGAACTTGTTAAAATAGACCCTAAAAGTATTGGTGTAGGTCAATATCAGCACGACTTAAATCAAAAAAGACTTGAAGGAGTATTAGGTGGAGTAGTAGAAGACTCTGTAAATAGTGTGGGTGTAGACTTAAATACAGCATCATACTCTTTATTAGAGCATATTGCAGGTATAAGTAAATCAATAGCTAAAAACATAATTGTATATAGAGAAGAAAATGGAGATTTCTCATCAAGAGCACAACTAAAGAAAGTTAAAAGATTAGGACCTCAAGCATTTACTCAATGTGCAGGATTTATGAGAATACTAGATGCCAAAAATCCATTAGATAATACTGGAGTTCATCCAGAAAGCTATGATATATGTAAAAAGATGTTAGATACTTTAGGATATTCTCTTAGAGATATAGAGAATAAAAACATAAAAGATATAGATTCAAAAGTTAATGAAATAGGATTAAAAGAATTAAGCGAAAGATTAGAAGTAGGGCAAGTAACTTTAAAAGATATAATTTCTGAAATTAAAAAACCAGGAAGAGACCCTAGAGAAGAAGGTATAAAGCCTATACTTAGAACTGATGTATTAAAAATAGAAGATATCAAAGAAGGTATGGTGTTAAAAGGAACTGTAAGAAATGTAGTAGACTTTGGAGCATTCGTAGATATTGGAATAAAAAATGATGGATTAGTTCATAAGTCTCAAATGAGTAAATCATTTGTAAAAGACCCTATGACAGTAGTTACAGTAGGAGATATTGTAGATGTTGTTGTTATAGGTGTTGATATGAACAAGCAAAGAGTGGCTTTATCAATGAAGATATAAGCTATATCAGGAGGAGATAATAATGATATTTATAAAAAATGGAACTATAAATACAGTAACAAACGGAATAATGCAAGGTGATATTCTTATAGAAGATGGAAAAATAAAAGCAATAGGAGAAAATTTAGAAATACCGTCGGGTGCAGAAACTATAGATGCTAATGAGAGGCAAGTATTTCCTGGATTTATAGATGCTCATACTCATTTAGGATTATGGGAAGATGGTATGGGGTTTGAAGGTGCTGATGGCAATGAAGAAACTGATCCCATAACTCCACAATTAAATCCTATAGATGGAATTAATCCAATGGATAAGAACTTTACAGAGGCTTTACAAGGTGGTATAACAGCGGTATGTACTACACCAGGAAGTGCAAATGTAATGGGAGGTCAATGTATAGCCATAAAGACTTTTGGTAGAAGAATTGATAATATGGTTATAAAAAATCCTGTTGCTTCAAAAATTGCATTTGGAGAAAATCCAAAATCTTGTTATGGTAGAGATGAAAAAATGCCTCAAACAAGAATGGCAATAGCATCTCTTTTAAGAGAAAATCTAAAAAAAGCAGAAGAATACTTAGATGAAATAGAGTTATACATGGAACATGAAGACCATGATAAGCCAGAATATGATATAAGGATGGAAAGCTTAATTCCAGTACTTAAGAAAGAGATACCTTTTAAAGTTCATGCCCATAGAGCCGATGATATATTTACAGCAATAAGAATAGCTAAAGAATTTGATGTTAATATTACATTGGACCATTGTACAGAGGGACATCTTATAGCAGAAGATTTGTTAGAAGAAGGATACCCAACAATAGTAGGGCCATCATTATCTGAAAGATCTAAAATAGAATTAAGAAACTTAACATTTGAAACTGCAGGAATCCTTTCAAACACTGGAGTTAATGTTTCATTAACAACAGATCATCCAGTAATACCAGTACAATACCTTCCAATATGTGCAGGTATAGCTGTAAAGCATGGTATGAAAAAGAATGAAGCTATAAAGTCTATGACTATAAATCCAGCTAAAACTTTAGGTATAGATGATAAAGTAGGTTCTATAGAAGTTGGGAAAGATGCAGATATAGTTATATGGGATGGATCTCCTCTTGAAATTCAAAGTAATGTATTGTTCACGATAATAAATGGAAAAATAGTTTATAAAAAATAAACTATCATAATTTCTACACAATTTAATTGTACTATATCAGTATATAAAATATTGATATAGGGGTGATTTAATATGAATAATATAACAACTTTCATAATTGCAGGTGGAATTTTGATATCTATGCTATGTTTAGTATTATATTCTGATTCTAAATGTATCCATGATAAAATACATAAAAAATAAAAAATATCCCCACTTTAATTTAAAGTGGGATAATTTTTATTTTTTATTGTATTTTATCATGGATACATTTAGAATCAGAATATAATACTAAACATAGCATAGATATCAAAATTCCACCTGCAATTATGAAAGTTGTTATAATTATTCATTATTAAATCACCCTATATCAATATTTTATATACTGATATAGTACAATTAAATTGTGTAGAAATTATAGATGAGTTTATTTTTTATAAACTATTTTTCCATTTTATTTATCGTGAACAATACATTACTTTGAATTTCAAGAGGAGATCCATCCCATATAACTATATCTGCATCTTTCCCAACTTCTATAGAAC
>NZ_JAFFPK010000158.1 GCF_017590215.1 Clostridium sp. CCUG 7971 | reverse complement strand
TCCGCCTCTGGGCACCAATACATTATGGCGGTATAGCTTAGTTGGCTAGAGCGTTCGGTTCATACCCGAAAGGTCACAGGTTCGACTCCTGTTACCGCTACCAATATATGTGGACCATTAGCTCAGTTGGTTAGAGCGCCCGGCTCATAACCGGTAGGTCCGGGGTTCGAGTCCCTGATGGTCCACCACTTTTAGATTAAAGTAATATCGAGGTATAGCGCAGTTTGGTAGCGCACTTGGTTTGGGACCATGGGGCCGGGGGTTCGAGTCCCTCTACCTCGACCAATATATATATATGGTGGGTATAGCTCAGTTGGTTAGAGCGCCAGATTGTGGCTCTGGAGGTCGTGAGTTCGACTCTCATTATCCACCCCATAAAAGTAAGGCGACATAGCCAAGTGGTAAGGCAGTGGACTGCAACTCCTTGATCCCCAGTTCGAATCTGGGTGTCGCCTCCATAAATGTGCGCCTATAGCTCAACTGGATAGAGTGTCTGACTACGAATCAGAAGGTTAGGGGTTCGAGTCCCTTTGGGCGCACCATATACGCGGGATTATAGCTCAGCTGGGAGAGCACCTGCCTTACAAGCAGGGGGTCACAGGTTCGAGCCCTGTTAATCCCACCAGTAACCTCTAGTGAAATTCACTAGAGGTTTTTATTTTATCTTTTTATTTTATGTAGTAATGTATATGAATTATATAAACTGTCAAAATTCATAGTATATGTAAACTATGGAGGATAAAATATGTCTAAAAGAAATAAGATTGATAAAGATAAGGAAAAACAAAAAATAATGAAAGAGATAAAAAGAGCTCAGGTAGAAGTTAAAACTGCAGAGCATTTTTTTCAATTTGTTAGTGATCCAGAATTAGTAGATGTTGCCATATATGATTTAGAGGCTAAAAAATCTAAATACAGATATTTAATAAGGATGGCAAAAGAAAAAGGTATAAAAAAATCTTTGAAAGAATCTTTAATCGAAGCAATAGCTAAGTAAACTTAAGGAGATGATGATTTGTATATAGTTTTTGGGAATGAAATAATTGACAGTATTGAAATAAAAGTGGCTATAGAAGAAAATAGTGAATTTATAGTTGAAAAAGATATGACTAAAGGTAGTAAAAGAGAAGACACTTTAGCTTATCAAATTAGTATAAGTATAGATGAACTAAATGAAATAATAAAAGAAAACTATGAACTAGATGATATAGAACAAGAAGATTTATTTGATGAATATATGACATTAGCTGATGAATTAGCTATGGAATTAGAAGAACTAATGCCAGAAGATGTTATAATGAATGCTAGAGCGTATAAATGGGATAATTCAGATGATACTATAAAGGTAGTAATAGCCATGGCACATGAAGAATTAGGTGAATTAAAACTTTCTGATATAACAAAGAGGTTATTATCTCAAGTTGATTAATAATGCATAAAAATATAAAACTAAAAATTATAAATTAGTACCAATTGATTATAATTTAAATACATAAATAGATATGTACGAATAGATTATTTTATAAAAATTATAAATTATTGTATAAAATAATCTATTTTACATAATATAAAAAGGCACATATTGCTTGAGTTATTATACTATCCATGGAAAATAGATAGATTATATTAAATATCTTATTTGGATTTAATTTATAGATAAAAATATTTAAATTATATCTTTATAAACAAATTTAAATATAACTTTTAAATTATTTTTATAATGAATAGATTTCTCAAATTAAGTGATATTCAGGGCTTTAGCTTGTAAGTTAAAAATAACAGTAAAAAATATCACAAAAAGTATTGACGATATAAAATTAAAATGGTATAGTATTACTTGTCCTTAAGAAAAGGGCAAATAAGTAAAAAACAACAGAAAAAA
>NZ_JAFFPK010000157.1 GCF_017590215.1 Clostridium sp. CCUG 7971 | reverse complement strand
GGTAAAAACATATAATTATATAGCAATCGAAATGGATTCATTATGTATATAATATAAGTGGAGAGTAAAATATTTTACTCTCCACTTATATTATCTTTAGTAATAAAATCTATACACTCAGAAAATGCGAAAGATAATATTGCAAATAAAATCTGTGTTTTTGTCGGAATTCGTACTGATTTTATAAAGAAATCAAGTATATCTATTATAATAAAAGTTAAGCTACAATCGATAAAGAAGTCTATTAGTTTATAAAGAGAATAAGGTAATCTATTTGAATATTTTATAAAATCTAATATATTTGTATAAAATATATCAGTAACCTTACTTATACAAAAGTATATTACAAAAAATATAAATACAGATTTAATAGAATCATACTCAAATCCTAAAAAAGATAAAAATCCAATTCCTACAACTGTGAATATAGAAAATGTTATAATTACTAAAAATAAAATAAATAAAATAAAATAAATAATTTCATTAAAAGGAAATTTATATTTATTGTTAATAATAACCACTCCCCAAATAGTGTATATAATCTATAATACTATATACATGAATATTAATGTATTGTTTTATGATATAATATTAAAAAAATGATATATATACTAATATTATTAAGGAAAATTAATGAAATTTTAATTAAATAATTAAGTTTAAAAGAAAAGTACATCTATTTAATATGTATGATATAATCATATACAAGGAAAACTTTAGCTAGGAGGAACTAAGATGTCAGATGATAGAATAATCGATTTTAATGATTTAAAAAACAAAGTCAAAGATGCTGATGTAGATAAATTTGAGCAATATATGTATAATTTATATTTTTCTGTTATGGATGGAAGTTTAACAATGGCTGAATTTTCAAGAAAAATATTTGATTATATGAATGATAATAATATATCTCAAGAAAAATTCATGAATATACAAAAAAAGTTTATGGAAAGATATGGCATGGACTCAGAAGAAGTTGAAAAGCAGCTTAAAAATTTTGGTATAGATCCATCTTCAGCAGGTTTTGGGAATATTGATTTAAGTAACATGACAAATGAAAACATGGAAGCAATAAAAAAGAGTGCTGGATTTTATGAAAAATATGGATCTAAAATTCAACCTAAGAGTTGCATAACTACTTATATAAAAAATGATAATAATGATATAGAAGTAATAATAGATCAAGAAAAAGTAATGATTTACAGCAATAAAAAAGTAAATCTTATGGATGCAGAATTAAATGAATTTTTACTAGCATATAAAAATATGTTTAATAAAAAGATAAGAGTAGTTCTATGCGAAAATTATAGCGAATACGATTATTAAAATAAAAAACTATGAAATTAGACTTAAAAGTTTTAATTTCATAGTTTTTTTTAATAAGAAATTTCTTTTACAACATTTATACCATTTTGAATCATGCTATTTAAAAATACAATATTTAAAAGTTCAGCAGGATGTACACTAGGTATATCATATGTATCGACTAAATTTATAGGAACAACTATATTTTTAGATATATTTTGTTGATTAAAGTAAGCTTTTAGTGTTACAGCAAATTGATATATGCAAATATCTGTACAATCACCAACTATTATTATATTATCGATATTATTAAAATTTAAATTTTCTAAAGTGAAAAATCCATTAGTAGAATTTTTAGGTAAGATATGTATATTTTCAATAAATTTAAGTTCATCAACTATTTGAGACTCTAAATCGTTTTCTAAGCAGTGAGAAGGATAACTTAGTAATTCTATAGACTCAGGTGTATGGCAGTCTGTAAAAGCTATTATGTTAGCTATTTCATTACTAGATAGATGTTTTGTAAAATTTGCTATAGGACTTATAAGAGCTTCTACCCTAGGAGAGTATAGTGCACCATTTTTTGCAAATCCATTATTAATATCGACTATAAAAAGAGAAGTTTTTTTAAGGTCAAAATTAGATATATTTTCTATAGGTAAATTATCAAGATTTTCTTTTAAAGATTTTAACTCTTTTAATAAATTTTCCATAAAACACCTCCATATTTAATATATTTAAAATTGTACATACTAAATAAATTAAAGTCAAGTTTATGTATTACAATAAAAAATACTACTTTTAAAATAAAAGTAGTATTTTAAAAGGAATTAGTTATCCGCAAAGGTCGAATACATTCCTTATATATAATATGCTTTAATTATAAAATTGAAACACTATAATTAAATTTTTATTTAATTATAAGTTTAGCAAGTAAAGTTATTATAGGTAAAGCAATTAAAGTACGTGTCAAGAATATTAAAAACAAATCTTTTAAATTAAGTGGTATATCAGATTTTAATATAACAGCACCAGTTTCTGTTAGGTATATTAACTGAGTTATAGATAATGCACCTATTATAAATTGAGTTACTTGGCTTATACCTTCACCAGATACCATTATTGATGGTAAGAACATATCTGTAAAACCAACAAGTACAGCAGGTGCAGCTTGAACTGCATCAGGTATTTGTAATAATTTTAATAAAAATACAACTGGGAAAGATATAATATTAAAAAATGGCGTAAACTCTGCAACCATTAATGCTAAAGTTCCCCAAGCCATGACCAGTGGTAATAAACCAAGGTACATATCTATTACTGTTTTACATCCGTTTATTAATATATCTTTTAGTGATGGAGCAGTAGATGCTCTATATATAGCTTTATTTAAACCGAACTCAAATATATTAGCATCTTCAGGAACGAATTCTTCTTTTAAGTGATCAACGTTGTTAAATGTAGTATTTTTAAATCCTTTTAGAGGATATATACGAGGCATTATTAATGCACAGGCTAATGATGCAACGCATACTGTACCATAAAAAGGAACGAATAAAGGCATAAATCCTAATTGATCTGCTATAACAGTTGAGAATGGTAGTGATACTAAAGAGAAACATACTGATATAATAGCAGCTTCTTTAGCAGTATAAAAACCTTGCTTATATTGAGTATTTGTTATCATTATTCCCAAAGTACCATCTCCTAGCCAAGAAGAAATAGCATCTACAGCAGAACGGCCTGGAACCTTAAATAATTTATACATAGATTTAGATACTAAAGTACCAAATAAATCCATAAGACCAAAGTCAACTACAAGTGGTAATAAAAATCCTGATACTAAAAATATTGCAAGTAAGCTAGGAAGCAAACCTAGCATAGTTTGACCTGTAACTTCTGAATTTATAAACTCAGGACCAACTTGATATATGCTCATAACAATAAATATTGCACCTAGTATTCTACACACTAACCAAAATGGTGAAACGTTTAAAAGTCCATTTAAAAATTCGTTTTTTATATTTATAAATTTACTTAAAATAGATAATACTGCAGATGATACTATAACTATTAATGCTAAAGTATTAAGTGATTCTCCAACTGTAATTTTAAAAAGTTCTGATAAAAATCCTATACCTATGTTTATAGGTGATAAGCCTTCTAAAGGAACAATACTTCCATAAGGTATTGGGATTATAAATAGTATTAATCCAAATAGTGATGGTATTAAGAATTTCATTAATCCCGAGTTATTTTTCTGGGTTGCTGATAAATTTTTTTCCATAATTTTAACCTCCAAATTTTAATAAAATAAAAAATTAACTTCGCTAACTTCGATAATGTCGCTCAATTAGTTCGCTAATACATAGCTCAAATAACCTATAAATCAGGTTTATTACTAAAGCCTAGCAATTGAAAACTATATTTTATCTATAAATCAGACAAAGTACAGTTTCCTTGAAATTAAAAAACGCCCCTTGTCTAGAAAGACCAAGAGACGAAAAAGTTCCGCGTTACCACTCTCGTTGATAAAAATAATTAATATTTTATCCACTCAAATCTCTTAAGGCGAGATAACCTATTACCGTACTTAATTTCAGGTAATATTCTCAGAAGCTCTCTTCAGTTAAATTTCAATACCAAGCTTCCACCACCCTTGGCTCTCTATAAAATTAATATAACTTACTTTCTTCATCACTGAATGTAAAATATTGACTTGTTGATTTAATGTTAAAATAATTTTAGAGAAAAGTCAACGATATTTACTGAAAAAAATTTTATTGTTGAAAAATTCAAAAAAATATATAAAAAAATGTTAAAAAATATACAAAGAATTGGAGGGACTAATTTAATAGCTAAAGAAAGTAACATAATAAGATTAATAAAAATAAAATGATATTAATGTATAAAGTTTATCTAGGGAGGTAAATTATGGCCATTAATAATATATTTAGGGAAATGTTTAATGAACAAAAAAGAGAAAGAGAACTGCAACATCAAAAGGAAATGATAAAACATGTACTAGAAAGTAAAGGCAATATGTTAAGCGACTTTGAAACGGGAATGGATTTATTAGATGAAGAAAACTATGAAGATGCAGTATTTTACTTAAGTAAGTGTGCAGAAGGTGATAATTCTCAGGCGCAATATGAACTAGGAAGATTATATAAAGATGGATTAGGGGTAGAGGCAAATAAGGATAAAGCTAAAAAGTATTTAATGGAATCTTATAAGCATGGATTTAAAAAATCAGGAGAACTTTTAAGAGAAATAAGATATAATGAACAACCTAATTTAGATAAAAAAATTGATATAGGATTTACAAATAAAAAAAGCAGATTAGGATTTAGTATAGATATTCCAAATGATTGGATTAATCTAGAGCCTAAAAATAAAGATTGTTTTGATGCAGTAGCTATAGACAATTTTAATGGAGATGTTATATTTAATATAAAAATGCAAGTATTCTTAATTGAGATACCCTATAATATGGCGGGATGTGTATCACTAGATAGTGTAGCAAATAATATGGGATGTATAGAATCTGTTGATTTTAATAATAGAAACTGCAATGGAAAACTTATATGCGGAGAAGGTATTGATGGAACTTATAACTATATATTTATAGCTAAAGGTAAAAGAGGAGTTTATGATGTTAGAGTAATTGTTGATAAGCACCTTGATACTATTTATGAAGAGGTGATAGATCATATAATTTATAGTTTTAATATAGATGAACCTATAGAAGAGTAGATAGTTTTCTAAATAAAAATAGCTAGATTTTAAATAATAATCTAGCTATTTTTATGAAAATATTGTTAAAAAATAAACATAAAAATTAATTACTTAGGCCATCTTTAGTAAAGAAATCATCTTTTTCGAATAATATATGACCACTTTCATACTCGTTTCCATTTACTAATATTTTAAATTTATCTAATTTAAAATTATCAATGTAAGTTTTAGCTATAGAATTTAACATTAGAGATTCGCCAGAAGATCCTAAATTAGAGTCATAAAATTCTTTTGAAAAATCTATAACACCTATTATTTGGCCATTTTCTTTATAAGATTTATAATTATTTAATGCTGTATTTTCGTTTATTACTTTTTGATTTTTCAATTCATTAAATAAAGAATCTGCACTTAATTCTTTTAAAGTAATTTCTTTATTAATAATATTTTCAGCTAAAGAATCAGATGTATAGATGGTTGCTAAAACATCGCCTTCATTGTTTTTACTAAAATTCTCGGACTTAGTAGTATCAATTACTTGGCTTGCATCAGAAGTACTATTACATCCTACTAAAGAAATAAACAGAGTGGCAATTATAAAAAATAGAAATATTAACCTTTTCAATATATACAGCTCCTTTAAATATAAATTTATAGACACTTAATATAAATTTATGAAAAAAGAGCAGTTTAATGACAATAAAAAGAGCTATCCCATAAGGGATGGCTCTTAGTTTTTTGAATTAGCTATTTCTTCAGCTAGATTATTTAAATATTCCCA
Organism: Clostridium sp. CCUG 7971; assembly: GCF_017590215.1. Taxonomy (GTDB): domain Bacteria; phylum Bacillota; class Clostridia; order Peptostreptococcales; family Peptostreptococcaceae; genus Faecalimicrobium. Next base: position 14,903 of record NZ_JAFFPK010000157.1, on the reverse strand, counting down.
TCTTTCATACTTATGTTCAAGTTCTGCTTCGGCATTTGCTTTTTTATCAAGTACTTCTTGTAATTTAACAAAATCAGTAGCAAATTTTACAGAGCTTTGTTCAAGTTCTTCAATTTTCTGCTCAAGCTTTTCTATATCACTATCTATGCTATCAAATTCTCTTTGTTCGTTATAAGTAAACTTAAGTTTTTTATCATTTTTAGGTTTTTCTTTTTTTGAAGAATTAGAAACTTCTTTTTCAACCTTATCTTCTTTAAATTCAATTCCTTGAATTTCTTTATAAATAAGGTAATCGCTATAATTTCCTGTATATATATGAATTTTCCCCATACCTTCATAAGCAAATATCTTATTACAAATTCTATCTAAGAAATATCTATCATGTGAAACCGTTATAACGATGCCGCTAAATTCATCAATATAATTTTCAAGTATATTAAGAGTATCTATATCTAAATCATTTGTAGGCTCATCAAGTAATAAAACATTTGGAGCCATCATTAATGTTCTAAGTAAATGAAGTCTACGTCTTTCTCCACCAGATAATTTTCCTATTTGAGTATACTGCATAGTAGAGTTAAATAGAAATCTTTCACACATTTGAGACGCTGATATTTTAGTACCATCACTAGTTTCTATATAATCACTAGCTTCTTTTACATAATCAATAGCTCTCATATCAATATGCATATGAGAATCATCTTGATTAAAGCATCCTATTTTTACAGTTTCACCAATTTCTATATTACCACTATCAGGTTTAAGCTCACCATTTAATATCTTTATAAGAGTAGACTTACCCATACCATTTTTACCAATTATACCGATTCTATCAGTACGAGCTAATGTATATTCTAAATTATCTATTAATAGCTTATTTCCAAAAGATTTAGATATATTGTGAATTTCTATAATCTTTTTACCAAGTCTACTAGAACCTACAGATATATCTATTTTTTCATCAGATGAAATATGCTCTCTATTTGTTAGTTCATCAAATCTTTGAAGTCTAGCTTTTTGTTTTGTACTTCTAGCCTTAGCGCCACGTCTAACCCATGCAAGCTCTGTTCTTATTAGATTTTGACGTTTTTCTTCCATACTAGATTCAAGAGCTAATCTTTCCATCTTCTTTTCTAAAAATACAGAGTAGTTACCATCATAGCTAAACAATCTTCCTTTATCAAGTTCAATAATTCTATTTGAAACTCTATCTAAGAAATATCTATCATGAGTAATCATAACTAGAGAACCGCGTCTTGAATTAAGATATTCTTCTAAATAATCTATAGTATCATTATCTAAGTGGTTAGTAGGCTCGTCTAATATTAATAATTCGCAAGGAGTTATTAAAGCAGATGCTAGAGAAACTCTTTTTCTTTGCCCACCTGATAACTCTTTTATCTTTTGATTAAAATTAGTTATACCAAGTTTTGTTAATACATTTTTAGCTTCACTTTCTAAATCCCAAAGATTAAGAGAATCAATTTTTTCTTGTATAGAAATTAGCGTATTATTTAAACTATCATTATAATTTTTATTAATTTCTTCTAGTGTTTCTTGGTACTCTAAAAGTAATTTCATTTCAGGAGAAGTACCTTTGAAAACTTGTTCTAAAACAGTTAAATTTTCATTGTAATCAGGGTTTTGAGGAAGGTACTCAATTCTAACTCTGTTAGCCTTAGTAATATTACCAGAGTCGCATATTTCAGTTCCTGCTATAATTTTAAGTAAAGTAGATTTACCTGTACCATTAACACCTATAATACCTATTTTTTCTCCTTCATTAATACCAAAAGATATATTTTCTAATAATTTTTTCTCAGAGTAACTTTTACTTATATTTTCTAAAGTCATTAAATTCATAACATCACCTATATTTCTATATTTATAATTTTTTTTCAAAATGTTGATAATCAGGATTTTTCCAATGTCCACCCCAGCTAAAGCCTCGATGAGTAAAGGCGTTATAAAGGTAATCTCCTTCTATAATCATACCCTTTCTTATATTGGATCTATCAATATAATCAGAGCCTTTTTTAGGATTAGCAGTATTTCCGACTACATGTGGGTTTTGAAGTGGATTTATATCAATTGCAAGACCTTTTCCATGGTTTGATATAACATTAGTACCTTTAATTTTTCTATAAGCGAAAGAAGAAGTATTATTATCAGCCATAGAAAGTTCATCATCAGCATTGTATTCATCTATCAATCTTATTTTTTCAATAGGATATTTTTTATAATAAACCTCTTTAAAAGCATCTACAACATCAGATGCAATATCTTTATTTACAACCATTTCACCAATATGAGTATTTCCATCAAAGTCATAGTAACTAAGTTTTAGATAACTAAGACTATCAAAGCTTATGGGCTCAGATTTAGGCATAGATAAACCTATCATCTTACTCCTTATATTATCAGGAATGGGGGAATAAGAAAATACTGGTTCAATTTTAGAAGAAACATATTCAGAAGAATTTTTATTGTCATTATCTAAATTTGAAGTTTCTTGTTTTATATTAAAACCATCTTTTTCTAAATTGGTGTTGCTAGTTTTTTGTATAATATAGATTGGAGTGATTATTATACCTAGTATCAATAAATATATTAGTTTTTTTATAAGGAATCACCCTTTCATTAAAAAATTTATACTGTTATAATAAAAAAAACTATATATATTATAACTCATAAAAAGAAACTAAAGTAATAGTATTTTAAAATTGAGCTAATTTAAATAAAATAGTTTAAAATTATATTTATAGGGGTGATAAATATGAAAGCAGAAATAGTAACTGTAGGAACTGAGATACTCTTAGGAGATATAGTAAATACCAATTCAAAATATCTAGCTAAAGAATTAGCATTATTAGGAATTGAAGTTTACTATCAAATTAGTATTGGAGACAATGAAAATAGACTATTACAAGTACTTGAGGATAGTTTAAAAAGAAGTGATATAGTAATAACAACAGGAGGATTAGGTCCAACTGATGATGATATAACTAAAGAAGTAGCATGTAAATATTTTAATCAAGAATTAATACTTCATGAACTATCGTTAAATAAGATAAAATCGCACTTTGAAAAATTAAATATAGAACTTACTGAAAATAATAAAAAGCAAGCGTATTTTCCAAAAAATTCAATACTACTTGAAAATAAAAATGGAACAGCACCAGGTGCAATACTAAAAAAAGAGGGCAAGACAATAATAGTGCTTCCAGGACCTCCAAGAGAAATGATACCTATGTTTGAAAACTACGTAAAGCCGTATTTACAAAATACAACAGACAGTATTTTAGAGTCGAAGGTGTTAAGGCTATTTGGAATAGGAGAATCATTACTTGAAGACAAAATAATAGATATAATAAAAGAACAAAGTAACCCAACGATAGCACCATATGTAGGCAATATGGATGTCACTTTAAGAATAACTGCTAAAGCTAAAGATAAAATAGAAGCTAATAATCTTATAAGTGAAGTAGAGGATAAAATTAGAGAAAGAGTAGGGGAATTTATATACGCAGAAGGAGATACATCTATAGAAGAAGTTGTAGCAAAGCTATTAGTTGAAAAAAATATGACTATTTCTACATCAGAATCTTGTACAGGAGGATTAGTTAGTAGTTCACTTATAAACTATCCAGGTATATCTTCTGTATTTATGGAAGGATGTGTAACCTATTCTAATGAAGCTAAAATTAATAGGTTAGGTGTAAAAAAAGAAACACTAGATACATACGGAGCAGTAAGTGAGCAAACTGCAAGAGAAATGGCTATGGGTATAGCTAAAAACTTTAATACAAATGTTGGATTGTCAACTACTGGAATAGCAGGACCAGAAGGTGGATCTGATGATAAACCGGTTGGCCTTGTATATATGGGAATTTACATAAATGGAAAAACTATAGTAAAGAAGTTTGTATTTAATGGAGATCGACAACAAATTAGAATGAGGGCAACAAAGACACTATTAAATGAATTAAGGATAGAATTGTTAAAATTATAAAAAATAAAAAGGTGTTGAAAATTTTCAACACCTAAATACATTTAAGCATAGTGTAAGATTTTACTGTATTTTTTAATATAGAATCTAATATATAATCAATGACACTATTACATATATAAGATGAAAATAGCAAGTCATTTTTGTAATCTAGTTTTTTTACATATTCATTATACAGCTCATAGAAAAAATCTTCGAAGCTATCATGAGTTATAACATCCCCTTTAAATTTAGATAAATCGATTTCTTTAGCCACGATAGATAGCTCTTTTTCATAGGCCATATGTTTTTTCATACTATGTTTAAATTCCCAACGTTGGCTATGAGGAACACAGAAAAAATCACATAAAAAGTGGCAAATAACACCTAATTCTTGGCTGAATTTGCTTACAGAAAAATATTTAGATAAAGAATCTAAAGTAAGACTACATAAGTGATTTATTTTAGATACTATAGTATCTAGAGATTCATCAAGATAATGTTTTTGAAATACATATTTAGATGATGAATCAGGCTTTATATTACCATAGATAAAGTTTTTTTCACTTACGAAAAACGATTTGTTATAATCTATATTTCCAAGTAATGATTTAGCTATTAAAAAATGAGCGTTCATTAACATATTTTACACCTCGTTAGTTTAAGATGGTTAAAGTTAATTAACCAAAATTTATAAGACATATTAATGATATCAATAAATTATTCAATTTACAATATGAAATTAATGTAAATAATGTAACCAATTATAAATAAAAGATAAAATTTATTTTATATTTTATTCTAAAAATGTAATAATTATTAAAAATGATATAAGATTCATATCATAAAAAACACCTATAATGCCAGTACTAGCATTATAGGTGTTTTTTATTTTTTATGTTTTATACCTTGGTAAGAATTACGTATTTTTAAGGTATCATCAATTGCATTTAAAACTTCCCATTTTTTTAAACTCCATAAAGGTCCTACAAGTTCATCTCTTTTTCCATCTCCAGTAAGTCTATGAACTATCATAGTTTCAGGAAGTATCTCTAATTGATCACAGACTAAGTTTACATACTCATCTTGTGTCATTAAATTTAACATTCCTTTATCTAACATTTTTTCCATAGGAGTATCTTTTATAACATGTAGTAAATGTATTTTAATACCATCCACATTTAAATCAGCAACTGCCTTAGCCGTTTCCATCATCATATTATAATCTTCTCCTGGAAGGCCATTTATTATATGAACTATAGTTTTTATATTTTTAGACTTTAATTTTTCAATACCTTTAAGAAACTCTTCATAATCATGACCTCTATTTATAAGTTTAGAAGTTTTATCGTGAATAGTTTGAAGTCCTAATTCTACCCATAAATTAGTTCTTTCATTAAGTTCTCCTAAGTACTCAATCACATCGTCAGGAAGACAATCAGGTCTTGTTGATATAGAAAGCCCTATAACATTATCCATTTGTAGTATAGTTTCGTATTTTTCCTTTAAAACATCTAATGGAGCATAAGTATTAGTAAATGCTTGAAAATAGCCTATATATTTTGCTGAGGCCCATTTTTTATGCATCATTTGAGTTATATCATTAAATTGTTTAATAAGATTATCTTTAGGATTTCCAGCAAAATCCCCAGAACCTTCTTTGCTACAATAAGTACATCCACCGTATCCTGCTTTTCCATCTATATTAGGACAAGTAAAACCTGCATTTATAGATACCTTAAACACTTTTTCACCAAAAGTATTTCTAAGGTAGTAATTCCATGTATGATATCTTTTATTATCAAAAGCATATTTAAAATTTGTCAATTATATCACCTTTTTCTAAGTTATATTTTATGAAGTAAATAATTTATATTAAAATATATTACCATAAATAAATTATATATACAAATTACATATTAGCATGAATAATAATTACAATACTGTTACATATTTTACTGAATATATATATTTATACCCTAATAAAATTTACTAATCAGATATTTGAGGGGGGTAAAGTATGGATGAAGAAAAAGACAGTATAAGTGGAAATATTAAAGATGGTGATATTTCTAATCAAACAGAAGAAGAGATAAAAGATGTTTCTGAAAATGAAGAAGTATTAGATGATAATAATGACAGTGAGAAAGTACTTATCGAAAATGAGGAAATTAATAATGAGGAAAAAGAAGACCTACAAAAAGCATCTAAATGTGGTAAAAACAAAAGAAATGCTATTATATGGATTATAATCGGTGTATTAATATTATTATTTATAGTAATGTATATAAAAACATCAAAGTATGAAAATTTAGTATATCCAAATGTAACTGTATACAAAGAAGATGTATCAAAATTAGATGAAAAACAGTTAAAATCAAAATTAGAATCTATAGAAAATAGTATAGAAAAAAGTCAAATATATATAAAAGCTAATAATAAAGAATATAAACTAAATATTAAAGACATTGCATCAGGATATAATATGAATCAATTAGAAGATGAGATTATGAGTTATGGAAAGGATGGCAATTTTATACAAAAGTTTTGCAAAATAACATTTGGTAAAAATGCAGACTATAAATTTACTATTAATACAAATGATAATTTAATCAAAAACTTTATAAAGGAAGTAGCAAAAGATACTAATAAAAAATCTAAAGAACCAGAAGCTATAATAAATGGAGAAAATATAAATTTTGTAGAAGGAAAAGATGGTATAAAACTTGACGAAAATAAATTATTTAATGAAATACAAAAATGTATAGACGAAAAAAATATATATAATCAAAATTTAAAAATAGATGCAAAATATAAAACTGAAAATCCAAATATACCAATGGAAGAGCTAAAGAAAGTAAACTTTAAAATATCAACATATTCAACTAGCTATGGAGCAGGTGGAGGAAGAGGAAGAAATGTAGAACTTGCAGCAAAACAATTAGATAATATGATATTAATGCCGGGACAAGAATTTTCTTATGAAAAGACTTTAGGTGATATAACTATAGAAAATGGATATTCATATGCACCTGTTATAGTAAATGGAGAACTTAAAGATGGAGTAGGTGGAGGAGTTTGTCAGGTATCATCAACTTTATATAATACACAATTAAAAGCAGGCATAGTTCCAACTGAAAGAAGAAATCATTCAAAACCAGTACATTATGTCCCAAGAGGTCTTGATGCTACCTTAGCTACAGGAAGTATAGATTATAAGTTTAAAAATACATATAAATACCCATTAGTGATAAACACAAAAGCAGGTGGAGGAACTTTAACAATAGAGTTTTGGTCAAATGAAAAAGCACTTAATGGAATTGAATACAAGGCTGTAGGATATGCAAGTGGAAATGTAGCAAATACATATCTTTATGGATATGATAAAGAGGGTAAAAAGGTATATGAAAAACATATAGATACTAGTGTATATAGATAAAAAAGAGGACGAATGCCCTCTTTTTTATTTTAGTTTATTTCCCATAGAAACTAAATATGAACCTATTAGCATTATTAAAATAGACAATATTGAAACTATGAACCTAGATAAAAATAGAGGCGATAATATTAATGTAAATCCAAATAATATAGTTAATATATTTAAAGCTCCAAATCTATAATAAGGATTATTTTTGTTAACTATTAATCTTTTTACTTGAGAAAAAATAATATAAGCTCCGGCAATAGAAGAAATAAGAACTTGTATTTTTTCTGGGAATAAAAATAATACAACCGCACTAATTAAAAGTATCATCTGTAAATTTGTAAATGGCCTTATTTCTTCTTTAGATGCATATCTTCTAAGATCATTAATGTTTTTTAAGTTTAAGTATGCAAAAAATAATAAAACTATACTTAAAGCCATAGAAATAATTTTTATACCTAGATGTTTATTAAAAAAAGAAAAGGCACCAAGACCTAATAATAAAACTCCCATTAATATAAATTTAGTAGAATTTTCTTTTTTGAACATATTATCAAAGTTAATATTAAATATTTGAAACATAAATTTCACCTCGCTGTTTATAAATTTATACAATGATTTTTAATTAATTATAACAAAAATTACAATTTCCTCAAATAGTTTTAAAGTCAAATATAATAAAAATTCGCCTTACTCCTATTGAAATGATTGCGTACGTTGCTAAAATAAAGTATAAAAATATTGAATGAATTACTATGATATGCTACCTTTTATATTAAGGAAAATATAGAAAATATTATATATTGATAATACTCACCATATCAAAGTTTTATTAAGACACAGTGTATATGGTATTAATAAAAAGGTTGTATCATAAAGTATATTAATAAATATTAATCTTAAGGAGGGTGAGTATGTCAAATATAGTACCAATACTATGTGCGGTATTAGCAGGTGGATCAACTGCTTTAGAAGCATTTGTAAATGGCGAACTTGGAAAAAGTACAACTGCATTAACAGCAACTTTTATAAGTCTAATAGTAGGATCTATATTTTTTTTAATAAGTATTTTGATAACAGGAGATTTAAAATCATTAGGTAATATAAATGATATAGATCCAAAGTTACTAATAGGCGGAGTACTTGGAGGTCTTGTAATATATTTTACTGTAAGGGCTATACCAGGGTTAGGGGTATCCAATACTCTGACGTTGATAGTAGTATCACAAATGCTTATAGGATTTTTAATAGATAGTTTTATTTTAGGACAAGGATCTATACACTTATATAAAGGTATAGGAGCTGTTTTACTAGTAATAGGAACTTTCTTTATACTCAATTAGTGAGAATAAGATATAAAGAGATATTTGGAGGTATTAAAAATTGACTAATGAAAAATTCGTAATGTCATTTAGTGGAGGTAAGGATAGTACATTAGCCTTATATAAAATGATAAAAAGAGGGTATACACCAGTAGCACTTTTAACAGCTGTTAAAAAAATGAAGATGAATCATGGACTCATGGTCTAAACCATAACTTATTAAAGCAAGTTAGCGAAAGCTTAAATATACCTCTTATAAAAGCTGAGTGTGATGTTTCTAACTATGAAAAAACATTTGAAGAAATGCTTTTAGTAGCTAAAGATATGGGAGCTACTATTTGCGCATATGGAGATATAGATATAGTTCATCATAGACAGTGGGGAGTAGATAGATGCGAGGCTGCTAATATGAAGTCAGAATTTCCTCTATGGCAAGGAAGTAGAGAAGAATTAGTTTATGAATTTATAGATAGCGGATTTACAACTATAATAAATAAAGTAAACTTAAATAATTTAGGAGAAGAATTTTTAGGTGAAAAACTAACTAGAGAAATTATAAGTGATATAAAGAAGACTGGATCAGATCCATGTGGAGAAAATGGAGAGTACCATACCTTTGTAATAGATGGACCTATATTTAAGAAAGCTATAGATTTTAAAATATCTGATAAAATAATTGATAATGGATACGGTCATTTACATATTGTATAAAAAGTTTTATTAAAATCAAAACACCTAAGGTTATATAATCTTAGGTGTTTTACTTTTAATAAAATATTATTTTTTCTCCCATGCTATAACAACAAAATCTTTTCCAGTTTCGTTCTTTAATGCAGCTTCAGCTTTTTTAATAGCATCTTCTTCTTGTTTAGTTATATGAGCTATTTTATAAGAATTATTTTCCATTATTGCACCTCCATAAAATTAAATTCAATATATTTTGTGTAAATTTTTAATTCTTTATGATAAATACATATTTACATATTTGGAAATTAATAAAAACTTTATTTTTTAAGATATGGATTATTAATGATTTAAGCTATTTACATGTGCTTAAATTTAGAAGTTAGAAATTATATATAAAAAAGTATGTACATTGGTATTATACTAAGGTATATACTAATATTAAGGAAAAAATTAGTTAGTAATTATACAAATAGGAGTGATATTTTGCGGTCAAAACAACAAATAGTAAAAAATATTTTATTGATAATAATAGGTTCAACTATTTTATCATTTGGAAGTTACAATTTTAATTATCAAAACAATGTAACAGAAGGTGGAGTATTAGGTTTATTACTTTTAATGAAGAATTTATTTGATATATCTCCTTCAATAACAAGCTTAATAATAGATTTATCATTATTTGCACTTGGTTCAAAGTTCTTTGGAAAAAGATTTTTATTATATTCATTAACAGCAACTATTGCATTTTCATCAACATATAAAATATGGGAAAGTATAGGATTTATAGTTCCAAACCTTTTAAATAATATGTTACTTGCAAGTATATTTGCAGGTCTAGGGGTAGGTATTGGAGTAGGTCTTGTTGTAAGAGGTGGAGGAGCATCCGGTGGAGATGATGTTATTGCTCTTTTAGGTAATAAGTTTACACCGCTTAAAATTCACCATGTATATTTAATAACAGATATAGTTGTTCTTTTATTATCATTATCATACTTAGATTTGAAACAGATATTTTTCTCAGTAATTGCAGTAAGTATAAGTGGAAAAATTATAAGTTTACTTTATAAAGATGAAAATGAAGATAAAGATGAAGATAAAGATGAAGATAATAAAGAAAATGTAGAAGATGGAATTTTGGTATAATATTAATAGGCTATGGATTATAATCCATAGCCTATTAATATTAAATTTAAAGGAGTTAATATATGAAAGAATATTATAAAATAGGTGAAATATCTAAAATTTATGGAATCGGAAGAGACTCCTTAATGTATTATGAAGAAATAGGAATACTAAAACCATTTAGAGATAAAAATGGATATAGAATGTATAGTATATCAGATATATGGAGACTTAATTTAATAAAAGAACTTAGAAGTTTAAATTTTTCTATGAAAAAAATAAAAGAATATTTAGATGATAGAAATATAGAAACTACTAATAAAATATTAAATGAAGAAATCGATCTTATTGATGAAAAAATAAGAGAATTAGTAAATTATAGAGAAAGTATAAATAAAAGATTAGATTCAATTAATAATGTTATAAATGAGTCTAATATAAATGAGATAAATGTTGTATACATAAATAAAAGAAAGGCTTTAAAATTAAATGCAGACATAAAAAAAGATGAAGATGTAGATTTTTTAATTCAAAAGTTACAAAAAGAATATGAAGATAGATTCAATATATTAGGAAATAATAATATAGGAGCAGTATTTAACTTAGAAAAAATAAATCAAGGAATATTTAACGAGTTTAAATCAGTATTTTGTTTTTTAGAAGAGGATGAAGATATTTATAATATAGTTGTAGATGAAGGATACTATGTAACATTAACTTATAAAGGTAGTTACAAAAATAATAAAGAATATATTAATAAAATGTTAGACTTTATAAATACTAATAAATATGAGGTTATTAAAGAACCAATAGAAATATATAAAATAGATATTCATGAAACAGGAATTGTAGAAGAATTTATTACAGAAATACAAATACCTGTAAAAATTAATACTAAAAAGATGAGTTAAAATGTAACAAAAAGTAGAATAATATCATAAATATAATATATATATAGATAATATATATACTTTTTTATATTTTTATTTTTTATTTATTAATTATGTGTCATGGTAAAGTATAAATCGGAAGAAAGTAATAAAGTTTACTAAGTAAATTTTATTACTTTTTTAGTATAAGTAAATAATTCAAACATAAGTAAATACTAAATAATGATAAATTAGTTACCATTATATAATATAATGATTTACATATAATAAAATTAAATCAAAATATTTAAGGAAGGAGAGACCAGATGACAAAATCCAAAAGGATTGACATAAAAATAATTTCCTTAATGATTTTTTTAATTATACTATTGTTACCTAGCAAATGTTATTCAATACAGAATAATAAGAATATAGACCAAGAAATTATTGTAGGAGGAGAACTTCTTCACATAAATATAAAAACCGAAAAACTTATGTTTTATGTAGAAGATGATAGTAGATTTAAACTGAAAAAATATGATTTGATAACTTATATACAAGGAAATGCTGTGAAAAAAGCATTTAATAAAGACTTTATAACTAATGCAACTAGAAAAGATATATTAACTTTAAATATAAATATGAAAGATAATGAGAATATAAAATTAAAAATAATTAGAAATAATAAAATAAAAACCTTATATCTTTCTAAATATGATATTAATCCTAGTTATTTCACAGAAGAAGTACCTTTTTCTGGATCGTTAACTTATATAAATACAAAGGATAATACCTTTGGTGCTTTAGGACATAATATGAAAATACCTGATTCACCTGATATTTTATCAAAAAAGGGAGATATATATTTGTGCAAGTTGCAACAAATAAAAAATCAAATCTCAATGAAGTTGGAAATATGTATGGTGAAAAAATATGCGATGCTCAAGGTAATATATTAAATATAAACGACTTTGGAATAAGAGGAAAAATAATAGGAAATGAAGTATTTAAAAATGCTAGTATATACAAGTTAGGTGATAAGGATGATGTAAATTTAGGATCGGCACAAGTTTTAATAAAAGATGATAAGGATTCGTCGAAAAACTCATATGATATAGAGATAACTAAAATTACTGAACAAAATAAACCAGAAATATGTGGTTTTGAATTTAAGGTAACTGATAAAAATTTAATTGAAAACTATGGAGGAATTGTTCAAGGTATGAGCGGTTGCCCTATAATACAAAATGGTAAGTTAATAGGTGCTTTATCTCATGTATGTAATGACGACACTAAGAATGGAATGGGAGTATATATAAATTGGATGATAGGAAGGTAAATCCTATCATCCAATTTTTATTTAACCCATATTGGAGCTGTTACTGATACTTTTTCATTATTTTGAATTACTTTGACATAATAAAATTTATTTTTAGTAGGCTTTAAATTAAAGTCCAATTTAGCTAAGTTAGAATTAAATTTTTTACTGTTAATAATTTCTCCATTATTACTTACAACTTGAATCTCTTCTATTTTATCATCAAAATCTTTATCAATTGCACTTATAGAAAAATTTAATTTTGAAGTTTTACTTATAGTTGAGCCTAAAGGTAGATTATTAATAGTATAATCTATTTTTATATTTTTATCTTGGGTAGCATAAACTCTCATTTTCTTTAAAGAATCGAATAAAGCATCTTTAGTCAAATCAGTAGAAAGTATAACTGTTCTAAATTCATTAGCAACACCAAAATCTATTCTATGGTTATCTTGATTACAAGTAGGAGCCACATGCCAGCCATTATCAAGTGCTAATTGGTACATATCATGAGAGATTATATTTTTAGATAAATTTTTATTGTATCCATTACCAACTTCAATAAGAGATATCACCTCATCACCATAAGGAGAATATTTTAAATTATCAAATTTACCAAATTTATCACAAGGGTGATTAAATTGACCAATCAAATCTCCTTGGTCATAAATTAATTTATAAAAATTTTCTAAAGTCATATTAGGATGTTTCTCAGTTACAAATCCATTTGAATTAAATATATTAATATGGCCTATAGGATCTTTTGAGTTATGAGGATAGGTCATTTCAAAACCATTAAGAGCCGTGAAATTTCCGTTTGAATTAAATTTATCTTTAGCTTTTATAAGCTCATTCCATTTTTTACTAGAAGATGCATCCTCTATACTACAATTTAAATTATTGTCCAACATATTTGAGTGTTCTGTTATTGCAAAAAAGTCTAAATTTGCTTTATCTCTTGCCATATAATAAGCATCATCATAGGTACCGTGACCGTCACTTGCACTTGTATGAGAGTGTAGCAAACCATAATAGTGAGTATAAACAGGAGTACCAACTGTAAAATACCATTCAAATGTAGTATTATTTTTATTCTTAGAAAGATCAGACACTTCTAGTTTAACTATTTGATTACCTCGTTTAAATTTTTTATCTGGAGTATAAATTATTGTATGATTACTTATTGTACATTTTTTAGTTACATCATTGTAATTGACATACAGTTTTACTGAAGATGTATCTATACCACTTTCATCATTATAATTTATTTTTATAGTAGGCTTACTAACTATATATTGCTGGCACTTTCCAGGAGATATGTTTTTTACATTTGGAGGAAGTATATCCTGTTCATTTATAGTAGGGACATCATTATTATAAGTATATTTAATGTCTTCATTTGTTAAATCTTTTCCTTTAAAAATATTAGAAAAACATAATAAAAGAGAAAGAGCTAAAATTATTGTTAAAATCTTAGAATACATATATAATCATTCCTTTTAAAATAAAATATAATACTTATGATATGTAATTTTTATTTGTACATACATGAAATTATAGGTTACTTTAATATAATTTACTAAGATAAAAAAATTCATCTTAGGAGGAAGTTTATGAGAGTAGAAGTAATTGAGTCTAAAGTAAATAAAAAAGAGGCTAGAAAGCATCTTTTAAGTAAGATGCCATTAATGAGTAGAGTAGCTCAATTTAATAGTGTAGCAACTGATGTACATTTAGAATACATAGAATTTAAGGTATTAAGTTATGAAGTTATAACTAAAGAAAAAAGAAATAAAATGTTTAGACAAAACACTAAAAGTAATAAAATAACCATGTTAGTAAATACATACAATGGATACTCTCAATCAATAGACAATGTTCCAAATACATCAAAAAGATATATATCAAAAAGTTGTATTAAAAGATCTAAAATAAAAGAAGAAGATATGATAGAGGGAGTTAAAGCACAAATAATATTCTTTTTAAAGGATAAATATCAAAAAGAAAACCTAGATAAAATTAGTTTTCAAAATATAAATATAAAAGAGATTAAAAGTATTTATAAACCCTATTGGGTAGCAGATTTTAAAGGTAAAAATATACTTATAGATGCATAATAAATAAAAAATTTACTTTACTTATATTACCTAAAATATATAAAAAGGATATAAAG
>NZ_JAFFPK010000156.1 GCF_017590215.1 Clostridium sp. CCUG 7971 | reverse complement strand
CCTTGGTCACCTGCACCTACTTTTTCTATTTCATCTTCTGCTGTTTGTCCATCTCTATTTTCTAATGCTTCATTAACACCCATAGCTATATCTCCTGATTGTTCATCTATAGAAGTTATAACCGCGCAAGTGTCACAGTCAAATCCGTATTTTGCTCTATCGTATCCTATTTCTCTTACTGTTTCTCTTACTATTTTAGGTATATCAGCATACGCTTTTGTTGTTATTTCTCCCGCTACTAATACAAGCCCCGTTGTTACTGTAGTCTCACAAGCAACTCTTGATAACGGATCTTGCTTTAATAATTCATCTAATATTGCATCTGATATTTGGTCACATATTTTATCTGGATGCCCTTCCGTTACTGATTCTGATGTAAATAAATGTCTTGCCATCTCAATTCCTCCTTAATTTATAATTTTGGGATTTAATTCATCCCCTATGTTAGTCCAATTATGAATACTCTTAGTTAATTTTACTTTATATATCTGAAATCTTACGCTATATATTAGAGGTAATAGTTTAATAATTAAAAAACCTCTTCTTATGCAAGAAGAGGTTAATTTTGTATATTCAATACATTAATTAACTAACCTCATCTCTCAAGACTATTTAGTCTTGTAGGATTTAGCACCTTTTCCCAAATGGGTGGTTGCTGGGCTTCACAGGGCCTATCCCTCCGCCGCTCTTGATAAGGTAATCAAGAAAGTTATTAAGTTCTTTTATATTATATATCTCATTAATTTATATATTACTATCTTTATAAAATCCTGTCAATAATTTTAAATCAAATTTATCATTTGGAATATTCTTGCTTGTACTATATCAACTATATAGTATCCTATTTAATACCATTTTCATATTATATATTATGTAACCTAAGATAGGTATTTTTTAAATTAAAAATTCATATATTTTTTTGAAGGGGGGTGCCTATGTATTTAGCCAAAGTGAATTATAAAAAAGAGAACGTTGTAGAAGTATTAAGCTCAATACTTAAAGATTTAATCGATGAAAATACAGTTGTAGTTTGCATAGGAACAGACAGAGCTATCGGAGACGCTCTCGGACCATTAGTTGGTACAATGTTGCAAAATAGTGATTTTAAATACCCCGTTTACGGAACATTAGATAATCCTATCCACGCTTTAAATATATACGAATCTATTGATCACATAAAACAGATTCATCCAAATGGAAATTTTTTAGCTATAGATGCATGTTTAGGGTCAAAAAGTAGCATAGGTAATATACAAATAAGAGAAGGCCCAATTTTACCTGGAAAAGGTGTTGGAAAAAAATTACCCCAAATAGGAAACCATTCTATTGTAGGAATAGTTGATAAGATAGATGAAAATAATAGATTTTCATTTAATAATGTGCGCCTTAGCTTCATAATAGAATTAGCCGAAGTAATTTCGTTAGCTCTATTACTTTCTACCTAAAAGGTTCGCCAACATATTGCTTAAAAAACTCGCCCCATTATATTAGATAAGTCTAATATAATGGGGCGAGTATAATATTTATTTTAAAAAGTCCTAAATTTTAGGACTTTTATTTTATTTTTGTACAAGAGCAAACATTAATTCTCCGCTACAAGCAAGTTCTTCTCCAACGTAAGCTTTTGCTGTAGCCTTACCAATGTTTCTTCTTAAAGATAGCATTTCAACTTCCATAATTAATGTATCCCCAGGTCTTACTTCTTTTTTAAATCTTACCTTATCTATACCTGCAAATACACCTAATTTACCTTTATTTTCTTCTATAGACATCATAGCTACTGCCCCTACTTGAGCCATAGCTTCAACAATTAAAACCCCTGGCATTATAGGATATTCTGGAAAGTGGCCTTGGAAAAATGGTTCATTAGCTGTAACATTTTTAATACCTACTGCTTTTTTTCCTTCTTCTAATTCTATAACCTTATCCACTAACAAAAATGGATATCTATGTGGTATTAACTCTTTTATTTGATCTATATTTAACATTGAAATACCTCCCTAAATTTTATTTTCTTCTAAAGGTACCACCTGTTTCAAGTAAGTCTAAAGACCCTAATGCACTTCCTGTTCCTTTTGCAACACATGCTAAAGGCTCATCTGCTATTATAACCTTTATCCCTAGTCTTTCTTCTATTCTTTTGTCTAAACCATGTAATAAGGCTCCTCCACCTGTCATTATTATGCCTGTATCACTTATATCAGCTGCTAATTCTGGTGGTGTTTTTTCTAATACATTATGCGCTGAAACAACTATTTGCTCAGCACATTCATCAAGAGCACTTAAAATTTCTGTTGAGTTTATCTCTAGAGATACAGGTAATCCTGTAACTAAATTCCTACCGCTTATTTTCATACTCTTTTCTTCTTTTCTTTTAAATGCACATCCTATTTCTATCTTGATTTTTTCAGCACTTCTTTCTCCGATAAGAAGATTATGTTGTTTTCTTATATATCTTACTATAGCTTCATCAAATTTATCTCCACCCATTTTAATAGATTCACTTACAACAGCTCCTCCTAAAGATATTACGGCTATATCCGCTGTACCTCCACCGATATCTATAACCATGTTTCCATTTGGTTCAGCTATATCTATACCTGAACCAATTGCAGCTGCAATTGGTTCTTCTATAATATATACATCTCTTGCTCCGGCTTGTCTTGTAGCTTCTTCTACAGCTCTTTTTTCTACTTCCGTAACACCCGTTGGAACACAAACCATTATTCTAGGCATAAAAAATCTTGAGAATCCTTTTTTGTCTACAACTTTATTTATAAAATAATTTAGCATTTTTTCAGTTACATCATAGTTTGAAATAACTCCATCTCTTAATGGTCTAATAGCTACTATATTTCCAGGTGTTCTACCTATCATCCTTCTTGCTTCTTCACCTACTGCTAAAACAGAATTTGTTCTTTGTTCTATCGCTACAACAGATGGCTCCTCTAATACAATTCCTTTACCACTAACATACACCAATACATTAGCAGTACCTAAGTCTATTCCTATATCAGCTCTAGCCATTTTTTCAACTCCTTTTTATATTCATTTATATTTAAACTTTTCGTTTTTTGCAAATACTCCTATATTACAAAATATACAAAAACCCTGTTTAAGTCAAGGAAAAGTTTCTTCATTTTTTAAGTAGTAAATTTATTTTATAAATAAAAAAAATGTAGGCTTTAACCTACATCTTTTTTTATATCTTTTTCATATTTAAGTTTTGTTGCCATGCCGCCTCTTATGTGTCTCTCAGATTTATTCTTTTCTAAAACCATCTTAACTTCTTTAGCCAGAGATGGATTTATTTCTTCCAGACGTTCTGTTACATCTTTGTGAATTGTACTTTTACTCACTCCGAATGTTTTTGCAGTTTGTCGTACCGTAGTATTTCTTTCTAGTATATATTTTGCTACAACGATAGCTCGCTCCTCTATATGAGATCTCAAGACTTCCCCCCCTCACATACTAGCCTTAATCATATATATGTAGCATTTCAAAAAA
>NZ_JAFFPK010000155.1 GCF_017590215.1 Clostridium sp. CCUG 7971 | reverse complement strand
CTTTATTTTATATATTTATAGATGTATTTTCAGAAAATTCTACAAAAAAAGAACATTTTCGACAATATAACATATAATATATTAAGAAAATTGAAAAAAGATTTTCTTAATATAATATAAGGGAGATAAATTAATTATGAGTTGTCAAAATTTTAGATGTTTTAGAGACTGTGATAGAGATAGAGATAGAGACAGAGATAGATGTTTTAGAGAATGCGACAGAGACAGAGACAGATGTTTTAGAGAATGTGATAGAGAAGACAATATGCCTAATGGAATGCAAAGACATGTCCATGAACTTGAAGAAAGCGTAAAACTAGCAGAAATGTGTGAAGATAGACATAACCACCGTACTGCAGCTGTTACTGGTCAAGCGATACCAATAAATAATGGAAGAAACCATGTTCATAGAGTTGATACTAGAACAGATTTCTTAGATCATTTCCACAGAATAGATGTATTTACAGGACCTGCTCTATTTATACCAGGTACTAACAAACATATTCACCTTGTAAGAGGATTTACTTCAGTTAATGATGGTCATAGACATGCATTCTTATTTACTACACAAATAGATGCACCGTTAGTATAAATTTGAGTTGTTTAAATACGTGTATATTAACTAAATAGTTAAATAATAAATGAGCATAATTATGTTTTATTATACAAACTAATTATGCTCATTTTTATTATTAAATACTAATTTTAGGTAATTGGCTACATTTGTATTGATAATAATTGGCAAAAAAAGTATTGTATTGTATATATTTAAATGAAATTATCTAAATACTATTCAATGGGGTGTTTGCTATGGAACTAAAAGATATAATAGATAAGAGGATAGATAAAAAATTAAAATTACATGAAGCAATAGATAAGTATGGAATAAAAAGTAGTGAAGTATTAAAACTAAGCCGTGAGTTAGATGTATTAATTACTAAAGAAATAAAGCTAAAAGAAAAATTAGATAAATCTAATTTGTAGCATAACAAATTAATAAGGGGAGTTTTTATTGAATAAGAAAGTAATGTTTATAGCACTAGTATTAGTGCTATTTATTAGTTTTGGAAGTATAATGGTCGATAAAAAATCTAAGTATGATGAAATTAATCATAAAAAATACTTTGACGATTTAAATAAAAAATATATACCCAGTCATGATAAAGTAATGAATCTATTTGTAATTGTATATTATAATTTTATTAATAAAAACAATTATGAAGCATTAATAAAATTTGAAGTGGGTGAAAAAGAATTAATTTCAAATGAGTTGTATGAAAAAAATAAAAAAAATTTAAGGTTATTACTATTTTCAAAAAATACTAAAGCTAGTATTGCTGCGAAAATAGGTGTTAGTTATGGAGTTGATAGAGAATTAAAAGAACTTGAAAAATCATTAAAAAAATTTAAAAGACAAGATAAGTTAGATATTTATCTTAATGAAAAGTCAGGTTATGATGATTCAAAAATAAAATGGTCAAATGAATATAGAAATTTGATTAATAATTTAACTAGTATAAAAGAAAGTCAAAGAAATATAAAGAGAATACTTGATGTCGATTTAAAAAATACAAATTCGAAATTAAAAATATTACAATTGCAAAGGACACATTTAGAGTATTTTGTAGTATTTATAATAATTATAATGTTATTAGTATTAATTATAATAATACATGAATATAGGAAAAAAAAAGCAAAAAATGAAATTTTAAGTCATAATGTGGAAATATTAAATAAACAATTAGATTACCAGTGGAAACATTATAATGATATAAAAAAACATCAAGATGAGGTAAAAAGGCACTGGCATGATATAAAAAGACATTCTTTTTTAATATTAAATCTTATAGAAAATGAAGAATATCAAAAAGCCAAAGATTATATAAGGTCTATAACAGAAGAAATTTCAGAAGTAGAAAATAAAAAAGTAAGTAAAAATAAAATAATTGATGCTATATTAAGTAATAAAATAGAAGAGTGTAATTTAAAAAATATAAATTTAACTATGGATATAAAAATACCTGAAACGCTTAATATAAATGATTTTGATATATGCGTTATATTTGGAAATATATTAGACAATGCTATAGAAGCTTGTGAAAATATAAATAATGATGAAATAGGAAAATATATAGATATAAAAAGTAAGCTTATAAATAAACAATTATATATTTACATAGAAAATAGCAAAGAAGGAGATATAATAGAGAAAAAAAATAAATTTATAACTTCTAAAAAAGATAAATATAATCACGGATTAGGATTAGAAAATGTAAAAAAAAGTATAGAAAAATATAATGGAAAAATAAGAATTAATTATGATAAAAACATATTTAAACTATCTATACTAATGAAAAATTAGAAAAACAAAGTAATCCGAGTTGGATTACTTTATTTTTAGGAATCAAAAGAATTCAAATTTAGTAAATATTACAATATATGTATAAAATCAAAAAATAAATCTTCTATCTTACGCACAAACTTTCGGCTAACAGGAATTTTTGTATCATTTAAAAGAGTTATTTCAGATGATGAAAGTTCTGTTATTTTACTAATGTTAACTATATAACTTCGATGGCATTTCGAAAAACCATAATCACAAACTCTCTTATTTACATCATCAAACTTACCATAAAATTCAATAGATTCATTATCTAAATGAGCAATTACTTTTCTATTAAAAGCCTCAAAATAGTTAATGTCAACTAAAGGAATAGCTATTAATTTGCTACCTTGATTTATTTTAAATAACTTAGTATTAGTATTATATAAATTATCTAATGCTCTCAGAAATTCTTTAGTAATAGCATCTTTAGATAATGGTTTTAATAAATAATTTAAAGCTCCAACTTCATAACCATCTAATATATAATCCTTACTATAGCTAGTTAATATAATTTGTGTACCGTTATTAAATTCATTTATAATTTTAGCGATTTCTATACCAGAAATAGACTCTAATATTATATCAAGAAATATGATATTGCTATGATTATCATGCTTTTTATATGAATCAATAAATTTCTCCCCAGATTCGAATTCTTTTATATTTAGGCTTAAACAATGCTGAATTGATATATATTCTAATGTGCTCCTTATGAAGTCTCTAACTACTTTATCATCATCACAGATAGTTACATTAATCATGAAAAACCTCCCCCTTTATCGGTAAATATGAAAAATGATTGTCCTACTAAGTATATACTATATGAATATTGTTTTGATACTAATTTGATACTAAAAAATATTGTTTTACAACAAAAAAAGACAAATAAATCACATAAAATATTTTAACATGAAATTATTAGTAAAATATTACAATTGAATTTATTTATAAAAATCTATAATATAAAATAAATTCAATTGTAATCTTAATTAAATAAGAAGAAAATTTGAAATATAAGATTATAGACTTGTAAAAAGGGTAAATATTTAAGTATAGCAAAATAATTATTTATAAGATTAGTTAAATTAAGCTAATCTTTTTTATTTATAAATTAAAAAATTTTAAATTAGAATAGTTGTATATGCAACTAAAATAATGTATAATAAAGTAGTTGCATATACAACTAAATGGGTGTATAATGAAATCTTGTGTATACAATAAACAAACTTTGGATGGTGAGATTTTAATGGCTAGAAATAATGATTATATTGGGAAATATATTTCTCAATTATATAGAAAAGGAAATTCGTTTATAAGTAGAGAGCTTTGTAATGTAGGGATAGGATCTGGCCAGTTTATGTTTTTAATGGAGCTATATAGGCAAGATGGTAGATCTCAAGAAGAACTATCAGAAGTATTGAATATAGATAAAGGAACTACAGCAAGAGCGATAAAAAAGTTAGAAGAAGAAGGCTTTTTATTAAGGATAAAAGATGAAAGAGATAAAAGAGCCTATAAACTTTATTTAACAGATAAAGGTAAAGATGTAAAAGAAGATATACAAGATGTTTTAATGGCGTGGGAAAACATGATAACATCTCAATTAAACGAAGAAGAAAAAGACACAATGAAATTATTATTAAAAAAAATATGTAAAATTAAATAAGGAGGAGAATATATGGCAAATCAACAAATGTTAGGAACGGAACCTATAGGTAAATTACTTTTAAAATATTCTGTACCAGCAATCATCGGTATGATAGTAAATGCTTTATATAATGTAGTCGATAGAATATTTATAGGAAATATACCGAATGTAGGAGCGTTAGCAATAACAGGTGTAGGAGTAACAATGCCTATAATGACTATAATACTTGCCTTTGGAATGTTAATAGGTGTAGGAGCTACTGCGAACATATCTATTAAGTTAGGTCAAGGTAAAAAAGAAGAGGCAGAAACTATAATAGGAAATACAATAACTTTATCTGTAATAGTTAGTTTGCTTATAAGTATAATAGGTATACTATTTGGAGATATAATATTAAAAATGTTTGGAGCTAGTGATGCTACTTTACATTATGCAAAATCTTATATTTATATAATATTAGGTGGTACTTTATTTAATACAATTGCATTTACATTAAATAATACTATAAGAGGGGATGGAAACCCAAAACTTGCAGCAACAATAATGGTTGTAGGATGCTTAACTAATATAGTATTAGATAAATTATTAATATCTGAGTTTAATATGGGAATAAAAGGTGCTGCTATAGCTACTGTAACTTCTCAAATGGTTACAGCGATATGGGCATTAATGTATTATCTTAGAGGTAAGTCTAATTTGAAATTTAGAAAATCTAGTTTAAAACTTGATAAATCACTGGTTAAGTTAATATTTGCAATAGGATCTGCTCCATTTGCAATGCAAATAGCAGCAAGTTTAGTTCAAGTAATATCTAATAATGCACTAAAGGCATACGGAGGAGATTTAGCAATAGGTGCTATGGCTACAATATCTTCAATATCTATGATATTCTTAATGCCTGTATTTGGTATAAACCAAGGAGCTCAACCTATAATAGGATTTAACTATGGAGCCAAGCAATACGATAGAGCGAATAAAACATTTAAAATATCAGCAATAGTAGCTATTATATTAATGACCATTGGATGGATTTTAATGCAAGCAAAACCAGAGCTTATAGTTGGAATGTTTAATAAAGACCCAAAACTTATGGATATAACAATAAATGGAGCTAAAATATATCTATTTATGTTACCTATAGTAGGGATATCTATAACAGGAAGTAATTATATGCAATCTGTTGGTAAAGCTAAATCAGCGATGATATTAGGTTTACTAAGACAGGTAATATTATTAATACCTATGATAATGGTACTTCCTAAATTCTTTGAATTAAATGGAGTTTGGTATGCACAACCTGTATCAGATTTCTTATCAACTATGATAACTATAGTAGTATTAGTTAAAGAATTAGGAAGATATAAAACAGATAATACTGAAGAAGAAAAAGAACTAAAAACTGAATTTCAATCGTAATAAAGTAAATTATGATTTAGCATAGATTTAAAATAAAAAATCTATGCTTTTTTATTTTAAATCTAACGATACTTGCAAGTTTAGTAAGGAATCAAACTATTGAAAAATCTTAAATGCAAGAAATTGTATAAATTGTATACAAAATTGTGAATTTAGTATATATTTTAAATATTGTTGACAGTCCGAAAATTGAGCTGTATAATTATTTCGAAATATATAAAAATTTTTAAGGATTGAAAGGATGCCAATATGAACAAGACAAATAAGGACGTAATAGTAGTAGGATTTGCGTTATTTGCAATGTTTTTCGGCGCAGGAAACTTAATATTTCCGCCATTTTTAGGAGTGATATCAGGAGAATCTTGGATTACAGGATTTAGTGGATTTGTTATAGCAGACGTAGGATTAGCATTATTAGCAATAATAGCAGCAGCAAAATGTGGAGGAGATATAAACAAGGTACTTGGTAGACCAGGCAAAAATCTTTCGATAGTACTAGGCACGGCAATAATGATATGCCTTGGACCTCTTTTAGCAATACCTAGAACAGCAGCAACGACTTTTGAAATGGGAGTAGCACCATTATTTAGTGGAGCTAATCCAATAATATTTTCGGTAATATTCTTCGCAGTAACATTAATATTAACAATAAGACCATCAAAAGTAGTAGATATAATAGGGCAATTTTTAACACCAGCTCTTCTTATAGCACTTGCAGTATTAATAATTAAAGGAATAATATCTCCACTTGGAGCTATTAATCCAAAACCAATGATAGAGAATGTCTTTGCAGAAGGTGTGGCACAAGGTTATCAGACGATGGATGCATTAGGTGCAGTAGCACTATCTACAGTCATAATAACATCATTAGGCAATAAAGGTTATACTAATGCTAATGAAAAAGTTAAGTTAACTATTAAATCGGGTGTAGTTGCAGCAATAGGGCTATGTTTTGTATATGGTGGATTAACTTACCTTGGAGCAACAGTATCAAAACTTTATGGCCAAGATGTTGTACAAACCACTTTAATAGTTGAAATGACTGCATCACTTCTTGGTCAACCAGGAAAGATAATACTTTCAGCTATAGTTGGATTAGCCTGCTTAACAACAGCAGTAGGGCTTACATCGGCCACAGGTCAATTCTTTGAAAGTCTTACTAAAGGAAAGCTAAAGTATGAAGTGATAGTTACAATAGTTTGTATATTTAGTGCAATAGTATCAAACTTTGGAGTAAGTACAATAATAAAATTCTCAGCTCCAATACTAGATATGGTATACCCAGTAACTATTGTATTAGTAATAATGACGTTATTTGGAAATAAAATAAAAAATAATAATGCATTTAAGGGTGCAGCGTATATGGCTTTAATTATAAGCATACTGCCATTTGCGAATAAGTTTGGCTTAGATACATCTTTCCTTTCTAAACTACCATTTGCACCATTAGGATTCAACTGGATAGTGCCAGTTGTAATAGCTGGAGTTATAGGAAACTTTATACCATCAATAGGTAATAATGAAATTAAAGATAGAATAGATAGAGCTAATTAATGAAAATCGTTGATACTTATAGTATCAACGATTTTTTATGTACAATAAAATTATATTTTTAATATTTTAATTTAAAATGAACCGTTTTAAAAGTTGCGACGATAATGTATAAGGAAAGGGGTGATATTATTGGAGTTGGATGAAATAGAAAATCTTATAGATGAGTATGGTGATATAATATATAAATTTTGTATAAAGATTACCCAAAATAAAGATGATGGAGAAGATTTATACCAGCAAACATTTTTAAAGGCAATGGAATTAAGACATAAATTAAACAAAAATAAAAATCCAAAAAGCTTTTTAATATCTGTATCAATAAAATTATGGAAAAATTCTATAAGAAAAAATATTAGACGAAATACAATTGCTCCAAGGATAAATATTGATGAATATGAATCTTTAGATATAAAAGATACTAAAGTAAATATAGAAACAGCAATTATAAATAAGGAAATAGAGTTTGAAGTGAACTTAGTTGTATCAAAACTAGAAGATAAATTTAAATTTCCGATTATTATGTATTATACAGCCCAGATGTCAGTTGAGGAGATATCTAAATCACTAAAAATACCTAAAGGTACTGTTAAAAGTAGACTACACAAAGCTAGGATTATAATAAAGGATGGATTGGAGGCTATGGGATATGAAAGAATATAAAAATATAGATGATTTACTAAAAACTTCTCTTTCATGTGATAAATTACCATCTACAGATTTAAATGAAAGTTTAAAGTTTAAAATTGAAAATAAAGCTAAAGAAGACAAAGGAATTTCTATTTGGTGGCTACCAATGGTTGTATCTATAGCTATCGGAATGTTTACTTTTATAGGAGTAAGGATGTTTGTATCTAGACTATTAATACAAAATATACTACTTACTTTATGCTTTATAGCTGTATTTTTCAATATTATAATGACATTTATTGGTCTTAGATATTTTGAACTTAAGAAAGGAGCGAAAATTATTATATGAATACATTTTTAGGATTAGGATTATGTTTATTATCAATAGTTGTAATGGGGATATTTTTGGGACTTTGGACATATAGGGATGCAAGTAATAGAGGTTTAAATGCAGCTCTTTGGACTGCAATAGTAATACTTGGACCAAATGGAATAGGGCTTTTAATTTACTTTTTAGTGGCTAGAAAGCAAAATAATGTTAAGTGTAGCAATTGTGATAGCAATATATCAAATTCTTCTAAGTACTGCATAAACTGTGGTACTTTAGTATCTAATGCTAAAGAAATAGAAAAAAGACCGACAAAACATTTTCTAATTGGATTTATAGTTAGCTTTATAATAGCTGCTATGTGTTTTGGGTGGACTATTTTTAGTGTAATTAATAATGAAGATTTTGAGATTAAGAGTGGAATGTCTTTATTTCTTTTAGAGACTAATACAAAAAGTAAGTGGAATATATCCTACTATAAATCAACATCAAAGTTTTCTAGAAATATAAATAAAGAAGATAATACGCCATCTACTTTATTTGTAGAAGCAAAAAGTGATGAAGGTGATTTAGGATTAAAATTAGAACAGGGAAGTAAAGAAGAGATTTTAGATATTAAGGATACTAATGGAATTAAAGAAATAGATTTAAGCGATTTTAATAATGGAAAAATTAAATTAACTTTAATAAATCAAGATTGTAAGGGTGTAGAGTTTAAATCTTATTGGGATTAATAATATAAAAGGGGAGTAATAAATAATATGAATATTTTAGAATTACTTAAAGAGTCTCTTTCACAAATAATATTTTTTTCATTTATACCATTTATATGGTGGCTAATTACAGCTAGAAAAAAGGAAAATTTCTTTTCATGGATTGGCATAAAAAAAGTGGATGGAGATTATAAAAAGATTTTTACATGTATTTTTATATTTGTATTTTCTTGTATTATATCTCAAGTATTTTTAGTTCCAAATTTAGTTCCAGATAATGTTACAATTCAAAGTTCTTATGCAGGTAAGGGTATTTCAGCATTAATTCCTATATTATTATTTTCTATGATAAATACTGGATTATCTGAAGAAATATTTTTTAGGGGATTTCTTGGAAAAAGATTATGTAGTAAGTTTGGATTTACAGCTGGAAATTTAATACAAGGATTGTTATTTGGACTTTTACATGGGGCAATGCTTTTTATTGTAATAACACCTTTTAAGGCATTAATAATAACACTTATAACTGGATTTGGCGGGTGGCTCCTTGGATATACTGCAGAGAAAGCCTCAGGAGGATCTATAATTCCTAGTTGGCTAATACACGGAATTGGAAATTTAATTCTTTCAATGCTACAAGCATTTGGTATGATTTAATTTTAATAATAAAAGCTGAACTTAAAGTTCAGCTTTTATTATTTTAAGATGATAAATTTTTATAATAATCCAAGATAGCTTATATATTTTAAATAAAATAAATATGATGTATACTAAGTTATATCTATAAAAAATATAAAGTGTAAAATATTACTCAAACTAAGGAGAAAACTATGAAAGATAAAAGTGTAAAAGAGATAAAAGAAATAGTTGATAGTCTATCTACTGATAGCTATTTAGAATATATAGAAATACTAAGAAATGATGAGAGAAAATCTGTTCAAAATCTAGCTGTAAAAATGGCTAAAAAGTTGGATGCTATAAGAAAAGAAAATGAAAGATTAGAAACAATAAACATATTTGAAAATGATGGATACAATAAAGGATACCTATATATAGGTGGAATAGATGAAGCTGGTCGTGGTCCACTTGCTGGTCCTGTTGTGGCAGCTGTAGTAGTATTTAAATCAAATACGAAGATAGAAGGAATAAATGACTCTAAGAAGATAAGTGAAGCTAAAAGAGATGAATTATTCGATATAATAAAGGAACAAGCCCTAGATTATGGAATAGGTATAGTTAATAATAATGAAATTGATGAATTTAATATATTACAAGCTACTTATATGGCTATGAAAAAAGCTATAAATTGTTTAGAAAAAGCTCCAGATTATTTATTAATAGATGCAACAACTATACCAGGAGTTGATACACCTCAAAAGCCAATAATTAAAGGAGACTCAAAATCTATATCAATAGCAGCAGCAAGTATATTAGCTAAAGTTACAAGAGATAGTATAATGTATCAATATGATGAAATGTATCCAGAGTATGGATTTAAAAGTCATAAAGGTTATGGGACAAAAGAGCACTATGAAGCTATTGAAAAGCATGGTATAACTCCTATACATAGAAAGAGCTTCTTAAAGAATGTGTTATAATATAAAGGTATAAATTAAAATTTATAATGGGGGAAGAAAAATGGATTATAAAGAAATGCTAAAAAATGCACGTGAAAATTTAAATAAAAGTTGTAGGGTATGTAAATCATGTAATGGTGTTGTTTGTGCAGGAGAAGTTCCGGGAATGGGTGGTAAAGGAAGTGGATCATCATTTATAGAAAACTTCAATTGCTTAGATAAAGTAAAAATAAATATGAGAGTTATACATAATGTATCAAAGCCTGATATGAGTATAGAGCTATTTGGTAAGAAAATGGATGCCCCTATATTTGCAGCTCCTATAACTGGAACTACTTTAAATATGGGTGGAAAAATAACTGAAAGAGAATATATAAAACCGGTAGTTAAAGGGTGTATAGATGGTGGAATTTATGCTATGGTTGGAGATACAGCTGTAGATGAATTCTTAATAGAAAACTTAAGTGTACTAAAAGAAAATAACGGTGAAGGAATTGTATTTATAAAGCCTTGGGAAAACCACGATATAATAAAAAAGATAAAGCTAGCTGAAGAAGCAGGAGCATTTGCCGTTGGTGTTGATATAGATGCTTGTGGATTAGTTACATTATCAATGCATGGAAAAACTGTAGTTCCTAA
Organism: Clostridium sp. CCUG 7971; assembly: GCF_017590215.1. Lineage (GTDB taxonomy): Bacteria > Bacillota > Clostridia > Peptostreptococcales > Peptostreptococcaceae > Faecalimicrobium. Next base: position 468 of record NZ_JAFFPK010000155.1, on the reverse strand, counting down.
AAATATGGATGCTATAAAAGAATTAAAAAAATCTACAAATCTTCCATTTATATTAAAAGGTATAATGACACCTGAAGATGCTATTATGGCAGTAGAATGTGGAGTGGATGCTATAGTTGTATCAAATCATGGTGGAAGAGTATTAGACTCTACACCAGGAGCTGCTGAAGTACTTCCTTCAATTGCTAAAGCTGTTAAAGGTAAAGTTACTATACTTGTAGATGGTGGAATTAGAACTGGAGTAGATGTTCTTAAGATGATAGGTCTTGGAGCAGATGCTGTATTAGTTGGAAGACCATTTGTAACTGCTTCATTTGGTGGAGGAGTAGAGGGTGTAAAAACTTATGTGAAGAAACTGAAGTCTGAATTAAGTAGTACTATGATATTAACAGGATGTCAGACTATAAATGATATAGATGAAAAAGTGATATACAAAAGCATATAAAAGAAAAAGAGTATATCTAATAA
>NZ_JAFFPK010000154.1 GCF_017590215.1 Clostridium sp. CCUG 7971 | reverse complement strand
TAGTAAATCTATGTATATAAGGAGGGCTTATGAAAATAAATAAAGAGTTGTTAAAAGGAAGTACAACTATACTAATTTTAAGTTTATTAAAAAGAAAACCAATGTATGGTTATGAAATTATTAAAGAAATAGAGCTAAAGTCTAGTGGTGTTTTTAATTTTAAAGAAGGAACATTATATCCAATACTACACACACTAGAAAGTAATGAAATGGTAGAGTCTTTCTGGAGTGAAGGGGAAAGTTCTAGAAAGAGAAAGTACTATAAAATAACGGATAAAGGAAACAAGCAACTTAAAGAAAAAGAAGATGAATGGAAGCTATTTACTAATACTGTAAATACAATATTACTGGAGGACTAAAATAATATGGATTTAGGGAATAACAAAAATATAAAAGATTTTTTAGATAACATAATAATACATATTAAAAATAAAGATGTTCATAAAGAAGTTAAAATGGAATTTGAATCTCATATATTAGAAATTGTATATGAATTTATAGATAATGGATTAAGTGAAGAAAAAGCAATAGAAGAAGCTATAAAAAGAATGGGGGATGCTAAAAAAATAGGAGAAAGATTAAATAAAGTACATAAACCACGACCAGACTATGTAACGATATTATTAACGATAGGGCTTTTATCTATTGGGGTATTAACTATGTATTCACTTATGAAAAATGATTTAGTAAGTAAAGGTATGATTTATAAAAATCTATTAAGTGCTATATTAGGTGGAGTTGTAGGTATATGTATCTATAAATTTGATTATAGAAAGATAAAAAAATATAGTTATCATATGTATTTATTAATGATTGTATTATTATTGATAGATAAAATTTTAAATCCAAATACTTATGGTATAAATACTATATCTAATAGTATATTGCTACCAAGTACCATGATATTTTTAATATCATTATCTGGAATAATTCAATTATTGGATTTAAGTAAAATAAAGAATATAATGATTTTAATTATACTATCTATAATTCCTATGTTTACTTTAATGGCTATACCAAATGCTACGATGGTACTGTTTTATATATTTACAGTTAATATAATATTTTTTATGTCAAAGCCACCAAAGAAATATAAGCTAGGAGTAATTGCGATAGAATTATTAGGGATAATTACTGTATTTTTAAAAATATTAACTACACCACATCTTACAGATAGATTATTAGCATTTATGCCAGGTTTATTTAGAAATATGTTTAACCATTCAGGTACATATATACAAACTGAGTCTATGAAATTATTAGATAATGCTACTTTATTTGGACAAAATATAGGTCAAAGTAATTTATCTATTAGTATGCTTAGAACTGATTTAATATTTACTGCTATTGCATACTCTCTAGGATGGATAATGGCAATTGTTAGTTTAGTTGTAATTGTAGCTTTTTTAGTGAGAAATTTTGTACTAGTGTTTAAAGTTAAAGATAATTTTGGTAAATTAGTTACTGCTTCTATAGTAAGTATGTTATCACTTCAATCTATAGCTACTATTTTATATTCATTAGGATTATCACCTTTAACATTTGGAATGCCATTTATAAGCTCTGGTGGTACTAATATATTTACTAACTGTATAATGATAGGTATTTTATCTAGTGTATATAGAAGAAAATCACTAGTTACTGTATAAACATTACAAAAATTTATAAACAAGCAGTTGTTATGTTATAGCTATAATGTTAGGGACTTTTTATTTATTAAAAAGAGTATGCTAAGTAATATATTTTCTTAGTATGCTCTTTTTAATTTTTATATTAATTTAAATTATTGAATTAAACTCTAGAGAATAAATCTTCTAAAAGATTTATACTATCTCCATAGAAAGTTGTAAATTCTTTGTTTTTACTATCTGCAACATGACTAACTGGTATGGAAAGTGATACATCAGAAATAGCACTTATGCTGCTATTATAGTTAGAAGTTATAGCTATAATATCTCCACCAAGTTCAGCTAACTGTTCAATTTTTCTAATGCAAGCAAAGTTTTCCCCAGACTTTGATATAACTATTAAAGTAGGATTATGCTCTTTTTCATGTACTATCGGTATTTCTAATCCATGTAATAATATAACATTATACTTTTTTACTAATAGTTTTCTATGTATGTATCCTGTTACAAATTCACAAAAACCTTCTCCATATAGATAAATATACTTATCTTTATTTAAATATGTTTTAGATAGTTCATTTAAATCAGCTAAAGGTCGTTTTGAATTCCATGAAAAACTATCTTCGTTTTTGATACTGTTAACTTCAATATCTGATGTCATTCTTTTTACATCAAAAATTAGTTCGTTATATCCACTATATCCAAGCTTTTTAGCCAATCTAATAATAGATGCTGTAGAAGTAAAGTTTGACTTAGCGAGTTGTCTTATACCTTCTTTTTTTATCTTCTCTGGGCTAGCAAACATGTACTCAAGTATCTTTATTTCTGAATCTGATAAATTTTGATTTTTAAAGATTCTACCAACATGAAATGTTTTGTTCATAGGTATCTCCTTTCCATATTTTTCCGAGTTTTATATAGATAAATTATATCATAAATCATTTATATTATGAAACATGTTACGCTATTGTACATCCGTTACAAAAGAGGGTTAAAGTATATTAATAAAAGTAAAAAGGATATATACTTAAAATATATCAAAGGAAGGGGGAGACAGAGATTAAAAGATTAATAATTAATGCAGATGATTTTGGATATTCTCATGCTGTTAACCTAGGAATAGCTGAGAGTCATATAAATGGTGTGCTAACATCAACAACATTAATGGCAAATATGCCAGGAACAAAACATGCAGTTGAATTATCTAAAAAAATGCCTGATTTAGGAATAGGGGTACACTTAACATTGACATGTGGGAAGCCTATATTAGGTAACAGTGTAAGTTCATTAATAAAAGAAGATGGCTATTTTTATAAGTTAAGTGATTTTGAAAAAGGAATTGTAAATATTAATAAAAATGAACTTTATAGTGAGTGGAAAGCTCAAATAGATAGATTATATTCATATGGGATTAAATTAAGCCATATTGACTCCCATCACCATATACATACATTTGAAGAACCATCAAAAGTAGTTGAAATGCTTTCAAAAGAATACAACCTACCTGTTAGGAATTGCAATAAGGCGACAAAGAATAGTGAAATAAATTTTTTAGATTTATGTAATTACGACCCTATTAGAGATATGACTACTAAGTATATGTCAGTTAGAGAGTTATGTTTTAAGGTTATTGAGTCAAATATACTTAAAAATATTGAGTTTGAAAAAAGTGAGGCAATGTGTCATCCAGCATTTCTAGATAGTCCTTTGCTTGAAGGCTCATCTTTTAATATTGCTAGAATAAGAGAAGTAGATATACTATGTGATTCTTATATGAAAGAGCTTATAGATAAGTATGATATAGAGCTTTGCAATTATAATAATATATAAACTTAAAGGGGGATATTATTTTGACTAATTCACTTCGATTACTAAGTAATCAATTATCTAAGCTAGGAAAAGCAATGCTAGTACCAGTTGTTGCTATGCCTGTTGCAGGTCTTTTATCTAGACTTGGCCAACCAGATTTATTAAACTTAGACATATTAAAAATTGCATCTGATGTTGTATTTGGAAATTTAGATTTATTATTTGCTGTTGGGTGTATACTTGCATATACAAAGAGTAAAGACAAATCATCAGCAGTTCTAGCAGGGGTACTTTCAGTTATGGTGTTTAGGCAAGCGCTTACCTATTTAAATGAGAGTATTAGTATGGGAGTATTTGGAGGTATAGTATCAGGTATAAGTACTGCTGTTATATACAATTACAGCAAAAACTGGAAAGTTCCGAGTATGTTTTCTTTCTTTGCAGGTGAAAAGTTAGCTATAACTTTAGGGCCAATATTTTCACTTATTTTAGCAGGAGTATTTAGTTTCGTATGGCCACCAATAGAAGCAGGATTAGATACTTTTGCAATAGGCCTTGGATCAATGGGAATTATAGGAGTATTTTTATTTGGATTCTTAAACCGTGTTTTAATACCAACAGGTCTACATCATGTTTTTAATGCTTACATATTTTATGAATTAGGAAGTTATACAACAGCAAATGGAACAGTAGTAACAGGAGAGATGACAAGATTTTTAGCAGGAGATCCAAGTGCAGGATCATTCTTAATAATGTTTTACGTAATTATGGTATTTGGAATACCAGGTATATCTTTAGCAATGTATAAAACTGCACGTCCAGAAAATAAAGAAGAAGTAAAAGGACTAGCAAATAGTGGAGCATTAACTTCAGTGTTTGCAGGAGTAACAGAGCCAATTGAATTTTCATTCATGTTTATATCTCCACTTTTATACTTTATACATTCAGTATTTACAGGTTTAGCAGGAGCAATATTATACTTATTTGATTCAAGACTTGGTTTTGCATTTGGATTTAATATTATAGACTTAACGCTAAACTGGAATATGGGTAATAATGTAATTTATATAATACCTGTAGGTATAGTATTCTTCTTCTTATACTACTTTACTTTCAAGACACTTATTCTTAAAAAAGATATAAAAACTCCAGGAAGAAGTGAAAACATAACTGAAAATATAGATGAAAATTCATTAAAATTATCCCACTCAAACTATGCATATATGGCAAAGAAATTATTACAAAATGTTGGGGGAGCTGAAAATATAGTTAACGCTGAAAACTGTGTTACAAGAATGCGTTTAGAAATAAAAGATATAAGCTTAATAAATGAAGATAACATAAAGAAAACAGGGGCAAAAGGCGTAGTAAAGGTAAATAAAAATAATATACAAATTATAGTAGGTACAGAAGTAGTTCATGTAATGAAAGAGTTTAATGCAATATTAAGTGAATCAGCAAGTGAAGGAGGAAGATAATATGGGAAATAAAATAGTAATAGTAGGTGGGGGATCTACTCATACACCAGGAATAGTAGAGGTACTTAGAAACCGTGCAAAAGATTTACAGTTAGAAGAAATAGTATTATACGATAACAACGAAGAAAGAAACTACCTTATAGGTGAGTTTACAAGAATTTATTATAGAGATAATAACTCAGATATTAAAGTTTCTTATACAACAGATATAAGAGAAGCTTTTAAAGATGCTAACTTCTTATATGTTCAAATCAGACCAGGCCTTAATAATCAAAGAGAAATTGATGAAAAAATATGCTTAAAGCATAATGTTGTAGGTCAAGAAACTTGTGGTTTAGGAGGATTTTCTTTCGCACTAAGAGTTATACCTGAAATTTTAAAAATAGTAGAAGTTGCACAGGAAGTTTGTCCAGATGCTTGGATATTAAACTACACTAATCCAGAAGCTATAATTTCAGAAGCTATATATAAGAAATTCCCTAAAGCTAAATGTTTATGTATATGTGATATGCCAATAAGTATAGAAGAAACTTTAGCAGAGTATTTAGATATACCATATAAAGATTTAACTTTCAAATACTTTGGTTTAAACCACTTTGGATGGTGGACTAATATTTATGATAAATCTGGAAAAGACTTATTACCAGGAATAAGAGAAAAAGTAGAATCAGGAGAGTTAAAAGGATTAATACAAACTAATGAAGAGATTGTTGGAGATGATTACTGGACTAAGACTTTCCAAAATGTAGTTAAAGCTTTTAAAATGTATCCACAATTTTTCCCTAACTGCTACTTACAATATTATTACTTTGCAGATGAAATGGTTGAATCAGATAATATTGAATTTACAAGAGGGTCATATGTACTAAGCACTAGAGAAATTACAGTATTTGAAGAGTGTAAACGTGTTATAGAATTAGATACAGCTAAAGATTCTAAACTATTAGGTGGAGTTCATGGAAACTATATAGTAGATATAACTAATGCTATAATACATGATACTAAGGAAAGATTTATTGTAAATATAAAAAATAATGGAGCTATAAATAACTTTAATAGTGAAGCTGTAGTAGAAGTACCTTGTTATATTGGAGCAACAGGACCAGAATCTGTTACAGTTGGAAATGTACCAACATTTTATAAAGGTATGATGGAAATGCAAAAGGCATATGAAAAGTTAACAGTAGAAACGGCTTTAACTGGATCTTATGATACTGCAATGGAAGCTATATTACTTAATAAAACAATACCTTCTTATAGAGTGGGTAAGGCTGTATTAGATGAATTAATGGAAGCTAATAAAGCTTACTGGCCAACATTAAAATAATAAATTACACTTACAAACACTCATAATTAAAATATTATGAGTGTTTGTGTTAGATGTATTTTGAAGAAAACATACTAAAGGTAAAAAAGTATAGTAAAAAGGCAAAGTATATTGTATATTAGCAATATATGGGAGTAAGTGAAATTATTTCAAGGGGGGATTATATTATGTTTAAAATCTTGAAAAAGAGTTTAGCAAGTTTAATGGCACTATTAATGGTTATAACTACTGTTTTTACATCAGCAGTTTATGCAGCAGATCAGCCGCCTAATCCTGTCACAAAAGAGGGGTATACACTAGATTTTTCAGATGAATTTAATGGACCAGAGTTAGATAAAACAAAATGGACTGATTACTATTTACCTCACTGGACCAAAAATCCAGAAAATGCAAAAGCGCAATATAAGTTTGAAAACGGTTCTTTGATAGAATACATAACAGAAGATCAAAAGCCATGGAGTCCTGAACATGATGGAACAGTTCGTTCATCTGCTATAATGTCATTTGATAAAAATTGGATTCATAACTTTAGTGGTACAACTGATAACCAAGACAGAGAACCTTGGGTAGGATATGCTACTACTTATGGATATTTTGAAATACGTGCAAAGTTTGCTGACTGTGGAGGCGGAGGTCATCAAGCTTGGTGGATGGTAGGTATGCAAAATGACACTGATGACTGGTTTAATTCAAAAGAAACTGGAGAAATAGATATTATAGAATCATTCTTCAGTAAACCAGACACTTGGAGAATTGCAGCATATGGATGGAATGATCCAAACTTCCAAACAAGCTGGATGCTTTCTGAAGAACCTGTACCATCAGGAGACCCAACGTCTGAATACCATACATATGGTCTTGATTGGTCACCAGGAAGTTTAAAATTCTATTATGATAATGAATTATATAAAGAAATAAATCAAGCACCAGATTATCCAATGGGTACAATTTTAAATATATATACAGATGCAGGTTCAGGGCAACATAATGATGTTTGGCCTAAACAATGGGCTATAGATTACTTCCGTGTTTGGAAAAAAGATGGTGGATATAAATTACCTTCATACCATATAAAAAATAGAGAAACAGGAAAATACTTATATATAGAAGAGAATAGTGATAAAGTTTCATATGGAGATCTTAATGAGTTTGATACAAATGGAGTTTGGAAAAAAGAACAAGCAGGTGATTATGTTCGTCTAAAAAATGAAAAAACAGATGAGTATCTACACATAGAAAATCAAACAGGATTATTAGAACATGGAAAGGTACTTCCGACTTATTATAGTGCTCAGTGGAGAGTAGAAAATGAAGAAAATTATTTGAGGTTTAATAATAGATGGAAACCTAATTCATATATGCACACTGAGGATGAAAATGGTTCAGTTCAATATGGAAATGTTCCTAAGGGGTATTGGAGTAGCCAATGGCAATTAATCCCTACAACTTTAGATGTTAAATAGACTTAATATTTATAAAAGGACCTAGATTTTTCTAGGTTCTTTTATAAAAGAAAGAGGTAATATATTATGAAAATTTTAAAGTTAGTTACACTTTGTTTAATGATCTCAATGTTTGTTGGATGTAGTGTTAGTGAGCAGAAAACTAATGTAGCTAGTAGTAGTTCAAATGAAAGTAGTGAGATAAATTCAAAAGAAGAAGAAAAAAAGCAAGAAGAGAGAAGTAAGCAAACTTTATGGACTGTACTAGATAAAGATGGTAATGATAAAGAAATGCTAACAAGTAATGATAAGAATGTAGAACAAATAATAGATGTTATAGAAAAACATTGCTTGCTTGTAGATAATAGAGATTTTAATAAGTTAAATGTAGAAGATGAATATAATTTATATAGCGAAAACTTCATTAAAGCTTTAGAAAAAGGAAATTATAAAGAATCAGTACAGTCAATGTATAAAAATAATAAACTAGCTTTAAAGTATGAGAATCTAATATGGTATCGTAATTATTTTAATGAAGATATAACTACATGTAAGGTAACAGTTGAATCGGAGTTTACAATTAAAGAAGCAAATAAAGATTATCTTGATAAAAACAAAATGAACTTAGATGAAGTTTATCAAGAAAAAAGAACATACTACCTAGAAAAAGTAGAAAATAAGTGGAAGATTGTTAATATAGAAAAAAGTCCTTTAACAAAAAGAAGTAAAACTGCTTAAAATATATTTATTAACCCTATAAAATAGACAGTAAAAGTCTATTTTATAGGGTTTTTATATGTAAATAATATTAAATTTTATAATTTATATATATTTAAAAATTCTTAAAATGTATGTAAAAGAAAATTAAAACAAAAATCCATGTAAATAAACTTAAAGATATTAATTCTTTATATGATTTTGATGATTTAAAGCTTTTAATAGCATGATATTGGAAATTAATTCCTACATATAAAAAGAAAATAGAATATCCAATAGTATAAGTTTTTATATTAATATTAAAAAAATATAATACGCTATCTAAAGAGGATAAAGCTAAACCTCCTAAAAATACAGTTCAAAACATCTTTTTTGATCTAATTCCATAATAATCACCCCTAAGAAAAATTATATAATAATAAATATTATTTCACAGAGAAATAATTTTAATATTTACTTAATTAGATTAATTATAATATAGTTATTTTTATAAAAATAGATTTAAAAATTAAAATTTCAAAAAGTTTAATTGTTTAAAAATAATATAATCAAACGCATTTTCATTAATATTTATACAAAAATATTTTATTTAACTGAAACCTCATATATACTTATTCCGTCTAATAAATGTAATATAAGCAAAAGGAGATATATATGGGACAATTATTACCGTTAAAAAAGATTAAAAAAAGAGACAGGTCTAGCGAGAAAAATATAATAGAAAAAGCTATAGATGGAGATAAAGATGCAATTGAAATTCTTATAAATGAGCATAAAGAATATTTATATAAAACAGCTTTTTTATATACAAAAAATGAACATGATGCAATGGATATATGCCAAGAAACAGTATATAAAGCAATTATGAACATACATAAACTAAAAAATCCAAGTTATTTTAAAACATGGCTTACAAGAATACTTATTAATAATGTTAATGATAGAAATAGAAGTAAAAGTAGAATGTTTGATAATATTGATAAGTTAGAATACATTGAAGATATATCATATGAAAAATTAGAAGAAAATATAGATTTATATAATGCCATAGATATACTAGATGAAAAATTTAAGACTCCTATAATACTTCAATATTTTCAAGATATGACTGTAAAAGAAATAGCTCAAATTCTTGAATGTAATGAAAATACAATAAAGACTTATTTAAGAAGAGGACGAGAAAAATTGTATAAGATATTAATGGAGGGGAAATAAATGAGTAAATTAGATAAAATAAAAATACCAAAAGATTTTGATTTAGCTATAGATAAGGCAATAGATAAAGCAATAGATGATAAAAAGAAAATTAGATTACGTAAAAGAAAAAGTATGATAGCAGGACTATCTGGGATTTTAATTATAGGAACTATAGTTATGAGTAGCGAAAAAACATGGGCTTATATAAAAAATATGACAAAGCAAATAGAGTATTTTTTAGGTAAAAAAGACTCTAAATTTGATAAGTATAAATTTGAAGGTGGACAAACTATTGAAGATAATGGATTAATATTTAGCCTAGGCGAAGTAATGCTAGATGATAGACAGTTAATATTAAGTATGAGTATAGATTATTCAAAGTTTAAATCAAGATTTAAGGATATAAATAAAGAAACTTTAGCTCCTCTACATCCTACTATTACTATTGATAATTTGGTATATTCAGGATCTTTAGTAGTAGAATCAGAGAAAGTAATAGGAGAAAAGAAAATTAATATATTACTTAAAGCTAGCTTATTATCAATAGATGCTGATGGAGATGGTATAGGTGATACTCCATGTGAAGTATTAGATAATATAGAGCCTAATAAAGATTATGATTTAAACATTAGTTTTGATGAAGTTGACTATCAAAATAAGTTTAAAGATAATCCATACAAAGAACCTATAGTAGGTAAATGGGAATTTAATACTAAAATTAATGCATCAAATATATTAAAAGACACTAAAGTTTATAAAGTAAATAAAAAAGTCAAAATAGATAAAAAAGTATATAAAGGCGAGCTTACTATAGAAGAAGTTAGAGTTTCTCCAGTATCAGTTAAGATTAAATATAACTACGACTTATATAATGAGATTAGTGTTGAAAGAAGACGAGATCCTGGTTTGATTGCTAAAAATCAAGATGGAGAAGAATTAGAGAGTGGTAATGGTACTGGCGGAGAGCTAAAGAATAAAAAATGGTATATAGGTGGAGAATTTGAGCTAGAAGGAAATGAAAAAAGTATTACTATAATACCCCGTGTATATGTTGATGGCAAGCCAAAAGTATTTGAAGAGGGTATTGTAAAAATAGAGATAGATTAATATAAGCGTAAAAGTTAATTAGCCTTATATGTAGAGAGTTTGATATAATTATAAATAAAAATATTTAAGGGGGAAACATGGCAAGATTTGAAACGAATACACAAACAGTAATAGAAATAAATCAAGATAAAATATACATAGATAAAAGTAGAGAAAAAGCAATATTTAAAGCAAAATCAAGAACAAAGTCAATGTGTATAAAAGTATCAGCTATATCAGGGGTAGTGCTTAGAGGAAACCTTCTATTAATATTTGGTTCAGGTCTACCATCACCAGAAAGTTGTGAAGATTTTCCATATTCATATCCAAACTGTATACAAGGTAGTGAAGAAGAATTAGAAAAAATATATAACTATTTAATAAGTATAATGTAAAGATAAAAACAGGTTTTTTACCTGTTTTTTATTTTTTGGATAAAATAGGTTATATAATAATCATATTCGTGTTAATATGAAATAGGTATGAATTTATTGTAAAAATTTATAGAAAAAGATAAATAATATGATATAATAAAAAGGTAAAATACGAAAATTAATTTAATATATTAAGAATTGGTTCGAAAAAATACGTTTTCTCTGTATCGAAAAACACTATTTAACTAAAAATTAAGGGGATTTGTTATGATTAAGAAAAATGGAAGAAAAATAGCAGCAATTGCTATAGCAGCAGTACTAGCAGGACAAAATTTACAAACTATATTTGCACTAGACAATGTTTTAAAAGAAGAACAACCAGTAGTAGTTGAAAAAACTGATGAAAAAGAAACTACTGAAGATACTTCAAAAGAAAATACAGAGTCTACACCAAATATAGAAAAAGAGCCTACTAAAGAAAATACTGAAGAAGCTCCAAAAGAGGAAGTTTCAAAGGAAGAGCCTAAAAAGGAAGCAGTAGAAGCTACTGAAGAAAAAGCAAATACAAATAATAAAATAACTATATTACACACAAATGATATGCACGGAAGATTCCAAAGAACTGATAAAGTTATAGGATTAGATGTAGTAGCAGCTATAAAAAATCAAACTAAAAACTCTATATTAGTAGATGCAGGGGATACTACTCATGGACTACCTTTTGTTACTTTAAGTAAAGGTCAAGATGCAGTAGATTTATTAAATGCTACTGGATATGAATATATGGCACCAGGAAATCATGATTTTAATTATGGGTATGAAAGATTATTAGAATTATTCCAAAATGCAAAAGTAAAAAGCGGTAGTACTAAGCTTAAGCCTTTAGCTGGAAACATAAAGAAAAACGGAGAATCTTTATTTAAACCAAGTGCTATAAAAGTAATGAATGTAAATGGAAAAGAGATAAAAGTAGGATTTTTTGGGATGGCAACGGAAGAAACTAGTTACAAAACACATCCAAACAATGTTAAAGGGCTAGATTTTGAAGACCCAAGAATAACTGCTAAAGCAGAAGTTAAAAACCTAAAAGCTCAAGGAGCAGACGTAATAGTAGCTCTTGGACATATAGGAGTAGATAAATCAAGTGAGCCAACATCTGAAGATATAATAAAAGATGTAGATGGAATAGATGTATTTGTAGATGGTCATAGCCATACTGCGTTTAAAGATGGTAAAAAAGTAAATAACACCATGTTAGTAAGTACAGGGGAGTACTTAAGTAACTTAGGTAAAGTTGAAATAGAATTTGATGAAAATAATAAAGTTGTAGGTGTAGATGCATCACTTATAAATAAATCACAAACATCATCTATAACACCAGACCCTGAAGTAGAGTCTATGATGAAAAAAATTGAAGATGAGCAAAAAGCAGCTTTATCTGTTAAAGTGGGAAAAACAGAAACTCATCTAGAAGGATCAAGAGATAAAGTTAGATTTGGAGAAACAAATTTAGGTAACTTAATAACTGATGCTATGTTAAATGAAACTGGAGCAGATGTATCTTTAACTAACGGTGGAGGTATACGTTCAAGCATAGCTAAAGGAGATATAACAAAAGGAGATATAGTAAATGTATTACCTTTTGGAAACTTTATAGTAACTAAAAAACTTACTGGAGCTCAAATAAAAGAAGTTTTAGAGTTTGGTGTTGAAAATTATGGAGTTTCATTTGGTGGATTCCCACATGTTGGAGGAATGAAATACGTAGTAGACCCTGAGCAACCAATAGGACAAAGAATAGTTTCTTTAAAAGTTAATGGTAAGAATATAGATATGGATAAAACTTATACAGTAGCAACAAATGATTTTACAGCAGCAGGAGGAGATGATTATCCTGTGTTTGCTAAATTACCTATAGTAAATGAATATAGTGCATTAAATGAAGCACTTGAAAATTATATAAAAAAATTAGGTACAGTTAATTACAAGGAATCAGAAGGTAGAATAACTACTGGTAAAAAAACAGATTTTGAAGAAAATGAAGCTGTTAAGCCAGAAGAAAATAAACCAGAAGAAAATAAGCCACAAACTAATAAACCAAATAATGACAAAGGAAATAATAATAACAAGACAGATAACCCAAAAACAGGAGATATTAGTCTAATGTCATATGTATTATTAGGTGGAGCTGCACTTGCAGGATTAAGATTTAGAAATATGAAATAAAAAGATAATAAACAAAGAGTTTTAGTCTTAATTTAGGCTAGAGCTCTTTTTATTTTGTATTATTTTATAGTTTAACATTAAATTTCCAATTCGATAATAAAATGCTGAGACATATTAATTTATTAACAAGAGCATAATATATATAATAAAAAAATATGGAGGATTTGAAATGAAAAAAATAATTATAACGATGCTTTCAATTATTTTTATATCTACAAATATTTCCTTTGCTTATTCTCCAGATCCTACTGTTGATAAATTTGTATCTGACTTAGAATTAATAAAAAATGATTTAACGATACTTACTAAAGCGATGATGGGTCTAGAAAATAAAACTAATGAACAAATCAATGAAATTAAAAAAGATATTGATAGCACTAGTTCTGAAGTTAATTATTCCATTGCTAGAGTGAATAATTTATACAAAGCTTCAAATGATCCAATATTAAGAAAACAGTATTCGGCTATAAGTAATACATTATCATCATATTCTTTTGCACTTGATAGTCTTTTGTTATATTTAAATGATTCAAATGACCTTAATCAATTTTTAGATGCCGTTTATGAAATAAGAACAGGAAACAATTCATTAAATGATATAAAAGAGTCATTTAGCAGAAAGAAGTAAATTTATAATCAAATAGTTTAGATTATATAAAAAGTTATCTCAATGTAATTACATCGAGATAACTTTTGTGCTTTTAGTCTATATAGTTATTATTTATATATAAAAATTAATTATTAAAATAATAAATAAAGTACAAATTGTATAAATCTTACTATCTTTTGTTATCTATAATATTATTTAATAATCCTTTACATCTACCACATCCTGTACCAGCTTTTGTAGCCTCTGAAACTTTCTCAACAGTATCAGCACCATTTTCAACGGCTTTTACAACTTCTTCAACAGATACGTTCATGCATCTACAAGCATTTTTTAAAACTTCTTCTATTTCTTTTTGGTGTTCATAATCTTCAATATTTATATCAGTCATTGACTTAATATCTTCAATAGTTCTAGCTCCATTTGACATTGCGTTTCTTACTTTAATATAATCATCAGTTATTAATTTCATATTTTCCTCCATTTAACGTTAATATTTGTACAAAAATATTTTGCGTTAAAATATCTATAATATACACGTAAAAGGATTATCTATTAATTAATATAAAT
>NZ_JAFFPK010000153.1 GCF_017590215.1 Clostridium sp. CCUG 7971 | reverse complement strand
GAAAGTTAAAGAGGGAGATACCGTAGCTAGAATAGTAGATAATAATAATATGTATATAGCAGTATGTGTAGATAAGAAAGAATCAAAACTATTTAAAATAAATCAAGATGTATGTATAGGTTTAAAAAGTGAAAAAATGAACGCAAAAGTTGAAAAAATGAACGCAAAAGTTGAAAAAATGTATAAAGATGAAGAAAATTTTGTGATTATATTTAAAATAAGTGAGCAAAATGTAGGAATTTACGATACAAGAGTAGAAGAATTTGATATAATATATAAACAAATAGAAGGTTTGAAAATACCTAAAGAATCTATAAAAATAGTAGATGACAAACAAGGCGTATATGTAGTTAATGAACAGACGCAAGATATAGAGTTTAAAGAATTAAAAGGAATAGAATATGAAAATGATGATTTTATATTCATAGATTATTATAAAAATGATATAAATAATATAAAAACTGTTAGTTTATATGATGAAATTATTTTAAAACCTAACAATATAAATAAAAATATTAAAATATTAAAATAAAGCAGGCGATAAAATGGGAACTATTAAAGAAAATTTAAACTATGTAAGAAAAAACATTAAAGAATGTGCAAGTAAGTCTAATAGAAATAGCGAAGATATTATATTGTTAGCAGTAACAAAAACTGTAGATACAGATTTAGTATTAGAAGCTATAAACAATGGAGTAACTGATGTAGGTGAAAATAAACCTCAAGAATTAGCTAGAAAATATGAGGTTATAGGAGATAAAGTTAACTGGCATTTAATAGGAAGTTTACAAACAAATAAGGTAAAATACATAATAGATAAAGTGCATATGATACACTCTTTAGATAGACAAGCTTTATGTGAAGAAATTCAAAAACGAGCTGAGAAAATAGATAGAACTATTGACTGTTTAATACAGGTTAATATATCAAAAGAAGAAAGTAAACATGGACTAGAAGAGAAAGATGTTATAGAATTTATAAAGGAAGTATCAGCAAATTATAAAAATATAAGAATAAAAGGTCTCATGACTATGGCACCTTTTAGTAAAGATGAAAATGAAGTAAGAACTGTTTTTAGAGGTCTTAAAAATTTATCTTTAAAAATAGATAAATTAAATATACATAATGTTTTTATGGATTACCTATCTATGGGAATGAGTAATGATTATCAAGTAGCCATAGAAGAAGGTTCTAATATGGTTAGAGTAGGGACATCGATATTTGGAAAGAGAAACTATAATTAATGGTAGGAATAAATACTAAGGAGGATGTTAATAATGGGAGATGGAATGATATCTAAAATAAAAAACTGGTTTATGGAAGAAGATGAATATGAATATGAAGAAGAATATGAAGAATCTATAGAAGAAACTGAAACAATGGAAGAGTTTAACTCTATAGGAAATTCTAAAGCTGCTAAAATTGTAAATTTACATGCATCAAGTCATATGAAAGTTGTAATAGTAGAGCCTAAAAAATATGATGAAGTAACGACTATAGCTGATCACTTAAAACAAAAAAGAGCAGTTATCGTAAATTTAGAAAACTTAAATGATGCAGTAGCTCGTAAATCAATATTTGATTTTATGAATGGTGCAGTTTATGTACTTGAAGGTACTATACAAAAAGTATCAAAAGCTATATTTATATTAGCTCCAAATAATGTAGATATAGATGCTAATTTAAAGAAAGAGTTAGAAAGTAAAACACTTTTCCCTTGGCAAAATAATAAATAAAATAAATACTTAAAGGGGTTTTGAAATGAATATAATAGGAATAGCATTAGGATATCTATTTGATATACTAATAGGTGTTATAGTTGTAAGAAGTTTATTGACTTGGTTTCCAGGAGGGTATCAAAGTCAACTATATGATATGTTGTCTCGTATAACAGATCCAATAGAAGATCCAATAAGAAATATAACTTATAAGTATATGAATGGACCAGTTGATTTTACTCCGCTTATAGCAATACTAGTACTTACATTATTAAAAAATGTGTTAGTTCCTTTATTTTTCTAAAGGTGGCATAGATGGACAAATTAAAACTAACTAATCATATAAAAGACATTGATTTAAAAAATAAGATGTTTAAGGTTATAGATAAAGTAAATTCTACTTTGAAAAACTATGATGTTAAACATACTGATTTTTTTAACCCTTATGAAGTAAAAAATGCAATATGTATATTAAACTCAAACAGTGACATAAAGTACACTGTTGATGGTGGATATGAAGGCTGTGAGAGAAGTTCAATATTTATATACCCATTTTATATGGAATATGAAGATATAGAAAATAGCTTAAGATTTATACAGATAGAAGGAAACTTTAAATTTAACAGTATATCTCATAAGGACTACTTAGGGGCTCTTATGAATTTAGGCATAAAGAGAGAAAAAGTAGGGGATATAATTATACACGATAACTTTTGTCAAATAATAGTTAGTAGCGATATATGCGATTTTATAATTATGAATTTAAATAAAGTATCAAGAAATAATGTATCAGTATCTGAAATTTCAAGAGATGAGATTATACCAAGTAAATTAAATTATAAAGAAGTATCTTTTACTGTATCATCAGAAAGATTAGATTGTATTGTAAGTGGACTTTATAATATATCTAGGCAAGAAAGTGCAAAATACATAAATGGTGAAAGAGTTCAAGTTAATTATGAGAAGATAACTTCACCCTCTAAAGAAATTGCTAATGATTCATTGATATCTGTTAGAGGTAAGGGAAGAGCAAAGATAGTTCAAGTGGGAGATATAACAAAAAAAGGCAGAATAAAAATTCAAGCTAAGTTAATAATATAGGAGGTAATATATGCTAACTCCAATTGAAATAGAAAATAAAGAGTTTAAAAAGGCTTTAAGAGGATATAAAGAAGAAGATGTAGATGAATTTTTAGATATAATAAAAGAAGACTATGAATTATTATATAGAGAAAATTCAGAACTTAAAGAGAAAGTAAGACTATATCAAGATCAAATAAATAAGTATGAAAATATAGAAGAAACTTTAAAAGCTACACTTATAACAGCTCAAACTGCAGCTGAAGATACTTGTAGTGCAGCAAATAAAAAAGCTAAAATAATAGTAGAAGAAGCGGATTTAAAATCAAGACAAATAGTAGAACAAGCTAATAATCGTGTTATAGAAATAAGAAAAGAATATGATTATTTAGCAAAAGAATTTAAAGTATTTAGAAATAAATTCAAATCTTTACTAGAAGATGAGATAAGAAGTATAGATGAAATATTTTATAATGTAGATAATCAGGAACTTGTAGAATTTGAAACTAAAACTATGTATAATCTAGATTTAGATAAGGGAAAAGAAGTAGCTGCAACTTTAGATTAATGAATTCTCAAAAAAATATTGACTATTCTAAAAACTTATTATAAAATTTCATAGTATAAACTTAAACATAATTTTAAAAGCAAAGATGGAGACAGTAGGTTTTAGATAATTTTACAGAGAGTTGGCAATTGCTGAGAGCCAATAAATTTATAAAGTTGAAAATCACTCCTAAGCTGCAGGCTGAAAGACAATAGTCGATTAAGCTGAGCCGGTTAGTGCCGTTATACTATACTTTAGAGAGCTATATATAAGTACTTATATATTTTATAAAATATATTGTTTTATAGAATGAACTAAGTCATTGTTTGTATATAGAATTAGGGTGGTAACGCGATTAATACTCGTCCCTTTTATTAGGGGGACGAGTTTTTTAATACAAAAAATTAACAAACTTATGAAAATATAGTAGATTATGTTAATTAAAATAAATTTTGAAAGGGTGATATTATGGCAAAGTTTAAGCCATTAGTAGACAGCTCTGTAAAACAAGCAGAAGCTGAAGTATCGAAGTACTGGAACGATATAAACATACTAGAAAAAAC
Source organism: Clostridium sp. CCUG 7971 (assembly GCF_017590215.1). Lineage (GTDB taxonomy): Bacteria > Bacillota > Clostridia > Peptostreptococcales > Peptostreptococcaceae > Faecalimicrobium. The sequence continues at coordinate 12,418 of NZ_JAFFPK010000153.1, read as the reverse complement.
TTTAGAAAAAGGTACAAATGATCCAAGTTTTGTATTCTTTGAAGGACCTCCAACAGCTAATGGGAATCCAGGTATACACCATGTTATAGCTAGAACTTTAAAAGACTCTGTATGTAGATACCAAACTATGAACGGATATCAAGTAAAAAGAAAAGCTGGATGGGATACTCATGGATTACCAGTTGAAATACAAGTAGAAAAAGAATTAGGTTTATCAGATAAGCAACAAATAGAAGCTTATGGTATAGATAAGTTTAATGAAAAATGTAGAGCATCAGTTTTCTCTTTTGAAAAGCAATGGAGAGATATGACTGAGAGAATGGCATATGAAATAGATTTAGATAATCCTTATATAACTTTAGATAACAACTATATAGAATCAGTATGGTGGATATTAGATAAGTTTAATAAAGAAGGATATATATATGATGGACATAAAATACTTCCTTACTGCCCAAGATGTGGAACAGGTCTTGCTTCACACGAAGTTGCTCAAGGGTATAAAGAAGTAAAAAATAATACTGTAATAGCTAAGTTTAAGAGAAAAGATGCTGATGAATATTTCTTAGCATGGACAACTACTCCTTGGACATTGCCATCAAACGTTGCTTTAACTGTAGGTCCAGAAGTTGACTACTTAAAAGTTAAGCAAAATGATGAAGTATACTATGTAGCTAAAGCATTAGCTAACAAAGTATTAGGTGAGGACTATGAAGTATTAGATGAAATGAAAGGTAAAGATTTAGAGTATATACAATATGAACAATTAATGCCTTTTGTTGAAACTGATGAAAAAGCATTTTTCCTAACATGTGGTGATTATGTTACAACTGAAGATGGTACAGGTATAGTTCATACTGCTCCAGCATTTGGTGAAGATGACTATAACTTAGGTAGAAAATACAATTTACCAGTATTACAACCAGTTGATGAAACAGGTAAATATACATCTACTCCTTGGGTTGGTAAATTCGTTATGGAAGAAGGGCTAGATGTTGAAATAATCAAATGGTTACATGGTGAAAATAAATTATACAGTAAAGAAAAGGTAGCTCATAACTATCCACATTGCTGGAGATGTCAAACTCCACTTTTATACTACGCTAAGCCAAGCTGGTATATAGAAATGACAAAATTAAAAGACCAATTAATAGAAAATAACAAAACTGTTGAATGGTACCCATCTTTCGTAGGTGAGGGAAGATTTGGTAACTGGTTAGAAAACTTAAATGACTGGGCAGTATCAAGAAGTAGATACTGGGGAACACCTTTAAATATATGGAGATGTGAATGTGGACATAAAGATTCTGTAGGATCAAGAGCAGAACTTGCAGAGAAAGCTATAGAAGATGTAAATCCAGAGACAGTAGAACTTCACAGACCATATGTTGATGATATACATTTAAAATGTGAATGTTGTGGTAAGCCAATGACAAGAGTAAGCGATGTTATCGACTGTTGGTTTGATAGTGGATCTATGCCATTTGCTCAACATCATTATCCATTTGAAAATAAAGAAAACTTTGAAGAATTATTCCCAGCAGACTTTATCTGTGAAGGTATAGATCAAACTAGAGGATGGTTCTACTCATTACTTGCTATATCTACATTTGTTATGGGGAAAGCTCCATACAAGAAGGTATTAGTTAATGACCTAGTTCTTGATAAAGAAGGTAAAAAGATGAGTAAATCAAGAGGAAACACTGTAAATCCTTTTGAATTATTTGACCAACATGGAGCAGATGCCTTAAGATGGTACTTATTATACGTATCTCCACCATGGACTCCAACAAGATTTGATGTAGATGGATTAAAAGAAGTTCAAAGTAAGTTCTTAGGAACTATAAAAAATGTATATAACTTCTTTACATTATATGCAAATATGGATGGAGTTAATCCAACTGAGTTCTTTGTAGATTACAAAGACAGACCAGAACTTGATAGATGGATATTATCAAAGTTTAACAACTTAAAGAAAGAAGTTGAAGAAAACTTAGAAATATTTGAATTAAATAAAACAGTAAGAAGTATACAAGAGTTTATAAACGAAGATTTATCTAACTGGTATATAAGACGTTCAAGAAGAAGATTCTGGGCAACTGAATTAACAGAAGATAAAAAATCAGTTTATAACACTACTTTTGAAATATTAACAGAGCTTTGCAGATTAATAGCTCCATTTACCCCTCATATATCAGAAGAGATATACAGAAACTTAACTGGAGAAACTTCAGTTCATTTAGTTTCTTATCCAAAGTGCAACAATAATTTATTAGATAATGAGTTAGAAGAAAAAATGGACTTAGTTAAAAACTTAGTTACTCTAGGTAGAGCATCAAGAGAAGCTACTAGAATAAAAGTACGTCAACCAATACAAAAAGTATTAGTAGATGGTAAGTTTGAAACTACTATAAGCGATGTAGTTGACTTAATAAAAGAAGAACTTAACGTTAAAGAAGTTGTATTTGCTAAAGATTTAGGAGAATACATGAACTTTAGCTTAAAGCCAAACTTTAAAGTATTAGGACCAGTATTAGGTGCTAAGATGAAATTCTTTGCTGGTGCATTAAATAAATTAAATGCACAAGAAGTTGTACCAAAGTTAGAAAATGGCGAGTCTTTAACTGTTGATATAGACGGAGAAAACTTTGAATTTAATAAAGAGCATGTATTAATAAACATAGCTGCTAAAGAAGGATTCAATGTATCTATGGAAAACAACTTATTCGTTATATTAGACACTACTTTAAGTGAGGAACTAATAAATGAAGGATATGCTAGAGAGTTCATATCGAAGATACAACAAATAAGAAAATCATCTAGCTTTGATGTATTAGATAATATAGATATAGAGTACTCTTGTGATGATGAAATAGCAAAAGCAGTTGAAAACTTTGAAGAATATATAAAAACTGAAACTTTAGCATTAAAAGTAACTAGAGTTGAAGATGAAAGCTTAGAAAAGCATAACTTAAATGACCATATGACAGGAATAAAAGTTATAAAGAAATAAATATACTAATAAAAAGCCCTTATAAATAATTTATAAGGGCTTTTTTATGAAAAATAATAATATTTTGTTAGAAATAAAACTATATTTTATAAAAAATTTATTAGAAAATACTAAATTAATTTATAAAAATAAATTTTTATAAATTAATTTATTTGCATGATTTAAAAATACTATTTCAATAAAATGAAAATATAATATATTTAGATTTTTCGGAAATTAAAAAATATGGTAATATATTGAAAATACTTAATATAAATAAAAAAATAACGAAGAAGATAAAAAATAAATAAGTAAAAATAAAAATGACTTTAAAAAATAAAGTGGGGATAGAAAGCTACTATATAAAATAAAACAAATACAAGGAATTTTGTAAAAAAATTAGAACTTTCAGAAAAAACAAGAAAACGATGTCGAAATGTGATAAAATTAACCTAGTAATAATTGTTTTAATTTAAAAAGATTATAGGGAGGAATAATTGATGGACGTAAGTGTAAAGCAAGAAAAGAAAAAACAAGGCTTTATGGACAAGATCGAAAAACTTGGAAATAAATTGCCTCATCCAGTGCTAATGTTTATATACATAGCAGCATTTGTGTTAGTATTATCAGCAGTACTTGGGATGGCGGGTGTAGTAGCTCACACACCATTAGGGGACTTCCCAATTAATAACTTATTAGGACAAAAGCCAATTGAAGTTCTAAAAGTTGGAGCTACAGGAACGGCAGTAGCAGAAACATATTCTAATGGATTATCTTATGTTATAGGAACAGCAATAAATAACTTCATGGATATGAAAGCAATAGGTGCAATACTTATAATAATGTTAGCAATAGGTTTAATGGAAAATAGTGGATATTTATCAATGGCAATGAAGAGTATAGTACAAGCAACTCCAATGAAGCTTGTTACTCCAGTTGTTATATTCCTAGGTATAATGTCTAACCTAGCTTCAGATGCAGGATATGTTGTATTAATACCACTTGCAGCATTAATGTATTATACATTAGGTAGAAATCCACTTGTAGGACTTGCAGCAGGATTTGCAGGGGTTTCAGGAGGATTTAGTGCGAACCTTTTTGTAAGTTCTACTGATGCGCTACTTTTACCATTTACTCAAGCAGCAGCTGAAACAGGAGATGCAATGGCACAAACTAATTTAGCAGGGACATTATCAGTTACAAGTAACTGGTTCTTTATGATGGGATCAACTATTGTAATAATAATACTTGGTACTATTATTATAGATAAGATAGTTGAGCCAAGATTAGGTAAATATAATAAAGCAGAAGCTAATGTTGAACCAGATCATGAAATAACTAAAAAAGAAAAAGATGCATATAAATTTACTAATAAAATATTGCTTTTAGTTATAGGTTTAATAGTAATAGCAGCTTTACCAATAGATAAAAATAATACTATACCTTTAATTGGAGATTTATCTACTACAGTACCTTTAGCTAGTATAGGTGAAGATGGTAAGTTAGTTGAGACTGCTGTTACAACAGGATTCTTAAATTCTATATTCTTCAAAGGCGATATGATAATGATGTTAATGTTTGTTATATTCGCAGTTAGTGGTTTAGTTTATGGATTTAAATCAGGAAAATTTGCTAAGAGTGCAGATATAGTACCAGCAATGGTTAAATCTATGGCTGATATGGCTCCGATAATAGTTATATTATTCTTCGTAGCTCAATTTATAAATTACTTCAATGACTCTCACTTAGGAGTATTAGTTGCTTCATTAGGAGCTGACCTAGTTGGAAATATTCCAGAAGGTAGTAAGTTTATGTCTATAGTATTAATGGTAGCATTTATATTCTTAACAGCATTTGTTAACTTATTTATGGGTGGAGCTTCATCTAAATGGGGATTACTTGCACCGATATTTGTACCAATGCTAATGGTTGCAGGATTCAGTCCAGCAGGTGCACAGCTAATGTATAGAATAGGTGACTCATCAACAAATATAATATCTCCGTTAATGAACTACCTTGGAGTTATAGTAATATTTGGGCAAAAATACAAAAAAGATTTTGGTGTTGGTAACTTAATGACTATGATGATGCCAATAGCAATGGCATTCTTAATCGGATGGACTATATTTGCTATAATATGGTCATTAACAGGACTTCCAATAGGACCAGGTCAATCTTTCTTTATATAATAAATATCAAATAGACTGATACGTATCAGTCTATTTTTTATAAAAAAATTTAAATACATGTTGTATACAGAATATATATAAAAAAGTTTTTGTAAAAATTCAGGAAAATAATGAAAACGTTATCAAGCTGTGCTAGAATTAACTTGGCAATTATTAATAAAATATAATTGAGGAGGTAATTTTACATGGATGTAAGTGCAAATCAAGAAAAGAAAAAGAAAGGGTTTATGGACAAGATAGAGAGTCTTGGAAATAAACTTCCTCACCCGGTGCTAATGTTTATATACATAGCAGCATTTGTACTAGTACTATCGGCAATACTTGGGACAGCAGGTGTAGTAGCTAAAACACCGTTAGGGGACTTCCCAATAAATAACTTATTAGGTCAAGATCCAATTGAAGTTTTAAAAGTTGGAGCTACAGGGACTACAGTAGCGGAAACATATTCTAATGGTTTATCTTATGTTGTAGGAACAGCTATAGCTAACTTTATGGATATGAAAGCAATAGGTGCGATACTTATAATAATGTTGGCAATAGGACTAATGGAAAACAGCGGATACTTAGCAATAGCAATGAAAAGTATAGTACATGCTACTCCAATGAAACTTGTTACACCAGTGGTTATATTTTTAGGAGTTATATCTAATGTTGCATCTGATGCAGGATATGTTGTATTAATACCACTTGCAGCATTAATGTATTATACTTTAGGAAGACACCCGCTTGCAGGACTTGCAGCAGGATTTGCAGGGGTATCTGGAGGATTTAGTGCAAATCTTTTTGTAAGTTCGACTGATGCGCTACTTTTACCATTTACTCAAGCAGCAGCTGAAACAGGAGATGCAATGGCATCTACTAATTTAGCTGGGGCACTATCAGTTACAAGTAACTGGTTTTTCATGATGGCTTCAACTGCAGTAATAATAATACTTGGAACATTTGTTATAGACAGATTTGTTGAACCAAGATTAGGTTCATTTAATAAAAAAGAAGCAAATATAGAACCAGATCATGAAACAACTAAAGCAGAAAAAGATGCATACAAATTTACTAATAAAATATTGCTTTTAGTAGTTGGATTAATAGTTTTAGCAGCATTACCATTAGATAAAAATAATGTCATACCTATAGTTGGAGATTTATCTACTACAGTACCTTTAACTAGTATAGGTGAAGATGGTAAGTTAGTTGGAACTGCTGTTAAAACAGGATTCCTAGATTCTATATTCTTTAAAGGCGACATGATAATGATGTTAATGTTTGTTATATTCGCTGTAAGTGGACTAGTATATGGATTTAAATCAGGAAAATTTAAAAAGAGTACTGATATAGTGCCGGCAATGGTTAAAGCAATGGCTGATATGGCTCCGATAATAGTTATATTATTCTTTGTTGCACAATTTATAAACTACTTTAACGATTCTCACTTAGGAGTATGGGTTGCATCATTAGGTGCTCAAGTAGTTTCGATGATACCAGAGGGAAGTATGTTCATGTCCCTAGTATTAATGGTATCATTTATATTCTTAACAGCATTTATCAACTTATTTATGGGTGGAGCTACATCTAAATGGGGACTACTTGCACCAATATTTGTGCCAATGTTAATGGTTGCAGGATTTAGCCCAGCAGGTGCACAGCTAATGTATAGAATAGGTGATTCATCAACAAATATTATATCTCCATTAATGAGTTATCTTGGGGTTATAGTAATATTTGGACAAAAATATAAAAAAGAATTTGGAGTTGGTAACTTAATGAGTATGATGATGCCAATAGCAATCACATTCTTAATAGGATGGACTGCATTTGCTGTAATTTGGGCATTAACAGGACTTCCAGTAGGACCAGGACAATCATTCTTTATATAGTATAAAAAATAGAGATATCTCAAAATAGAGGTATCTCTATTTTTTATAATTGAAGTATTTAAACCTATAATTATCAAAAAAATAAAATCATATTTTAACTAAAATAAATATAAAATAGGAAACTAAATTAAAAATATAAAAATGTTGATAAAGGTAGAAAAATGTATAAGATTAAATTTTCTGAAAACCTTATTTTATGTTTACATAAAATGTAAAAAAATGTATTATGAAAGAGAAAAGGGGTACTGAAGTATCTATTTACATAAGGGGAGGGCACATAATGATAGGGATAAATAATTTAAGATTTCATCATAATCCACATATAAATGGATGTTGTGGAAATGGTGGAGATGATTGTTGTGGAAGTCATAACCATGACCATTCTCATGTTCATACTCATGAACATGGACATGACCATGAACATACAAATGGTGTAGGACATGATCATAACCATGAAGATGGTTTTACAGGTACTCATAGTCATGACCACGAACATACTCATGAACATGGACATGACCATTTAAATAATCATGAACATACTCATGAATAAAAATAGAAAGTAAAATTAAATTAAATCAATAAATTAAGACCATGAAGGTTTAAATTATAAGGTGTACTTTGTGTGCAATTATATATAACTTCATGGTTTTTTTAATAAATAAAATAAATATAAAGGTTTAGGGAGAGATAAATATGATTAAGAGTAAAAGTTTAAAAAGATTTTTAGTAGTATTAGCTATAGCGGGGTTAACTCTAAGTGCTGTTGGATGTTCATCTAGTAAACCTGAAAGTAAATCACCAGAAACAAAGGTAGAGTCAAGTAATTTTAAACCTGTAGAATTTGTATATTCAGATGGAGCTAAAGATTACAATGTTAAAGTAAATACTCCACGCCAAAAGGCAGTTACATTGTCTCAATTTATGACGGAGATGTTACTTGCGCTAGATTTAGGAGATAGAATGGTTGGAACGGCCCTTTTAGACAATCCAATACTTCCTGAATATGAAGAGGCTTATAAAAAGATACCTGAACTTAAAGTAGGTGAAGGACACAATATATCAAAAGAAGCATTCACTGCAACAGGAGCAGACTTTGTTAGTGGATGGGACATGTCAATAAATGAACAAACAACAGGCACTCCAGATGAACTTATAAAAAAAGATATAACACCGTTTTTAGCTAAATCATATTCACCAGATGCAAAAGTTGAAACAGTATATGAAGACTTTGAGTTACTAGGAAAAATATTTGGCGTTGAAGATAAAGCTAAAGAAGTTGTAGATAAAATGAAAAGCGATATAAAAAATGTAACTGACAAAGCTGGAAAAATTAAAGAAGAAGATAGACCTAAGGTTATGGTTTATGATTCAGGAGAAGACAAAGCTATGGCAGTAGGTGGAGGACTTGCAAATAATCTAATAGAGCTTGCAGGAGGAAAAAATGTATTTGGAAAAGAAAACAAACCTTACATAAATGCGACTTGGGAAAGTGTAGTAGCAGAGAATCCTGAAGTTATAGTAGTTACTGATTATCTTGCAGGATCTCCAGTACAAGAAAAAATAGATTTCTTAAAGAAACATCCAGCACTTAAAAATGTAGATGCTATAAAAAATAATAAAATATACGTTGTAGGATTAGCTGACTTATCTCCAGGAGTTAGAAATTCTCAAGTTATAGAAAAAATGCACGGATACTTCTATGGAGAAAATAAATAATGGATATTAGTGTTCAAAAGACAAGAAACCTTTCTAAAAAGAAGGGTTTCTTGTTTTGGACTATAGCTCTTAGTATAGTTTTAGTAATAACAATAATAGGTGCTATAGCTATAGGTAGTACATATATAGAACCTGGAGTAGTTTATAAAGTATTACTTAATAAGTTGTCAAATGGAGCAATTTTTGAACCAACTTGGAATACAATGTTTGAAAATATAATATGGGAAATAAGATTACCAAGAGTAATACTTGGAGGTATTTGTGGAGCAGGCCTTGCTTTATGTGGAGTACTTATGCAATGTGTAACTAAAAACCCAATAGCAGAGCCTTATATACTTGGTATATCATCAGGAGCATCTTGTGGTGCAGTAGCAGTTATAGTACTCGGTGGAATATCGACACTTGGAATAAGTAGCATAACAGCAGGAGCATTTGTTGGTTCAATATTATCTGGCGTATTAGTATTTGCTATAGGAACACAAATGGGTAAAACTACATCTACAACAAGATTAGTGCTTTCAGGTATGGCAATATCAACAATATTTTCTGCTCTTACTAATTTACTTATATATTCAGCAAAAAATTCTAACCAAGCAAAAAATGCACTGTTTTGGACTATAGGTAGTTTAGGAGGCGCTAAATGGGATGTACTATTAATTCCTTTTATAGCATTAGTTATAGTAGTAATAATATCTTTTATAATGTCAAAATCACTAGATGTGTTACTTTTAGGAGATGATAGTGCAATAATACTTGGTATAAATGTAAAGTTTGTAAAATCAATTTTAATAATTTTAGCAACTTTATTAACATCAACTTTAGTTGCTATAACTGGTGCAATAGGATTTATAGGTCTTGTAGTTCCTCATGTATGTAGAACAATAGCAGGAAGTGACCATAAAAAACTGATAATACTATCATCTTTAGTAGGATCAATATTTTTAATATTATCAGATGTTGCTGCAAGAGGTCTTTTCCCTCCAATAGAGATACCTATAGGTATAATAACTTCATTAGTTGGTGGACCATTCTTCTTATACCTTATATCTAAGAAAAATTATTCATTTGGAGGAAAAGACTAATGATTAAATTACAAATTAAAAATTTAGGATTTAATATAGATAAAAATGAAATCTTAAAAGATATATCTTTTGATATAGAAAAAGGGTCATTTGTTGGGGTTATAGGTCCTAATGGTTCAGGTAAATCAACTTTACTTAAAAATATATATAGATTATATAAACCATCTGGTGGGGAAATATTTTTAGATAATAAAGATTTATCTAAGATGAAAGATAAAGAGTGTGCAAGAGAAATTGCCGTTTTGGCACAAGAGAGCAATTCTCAATTTGATTTTACTGTTGAGCAAATAGTAAAAATGGGACGTTATCCATATAAATCTACTTTTGAAGACTATTCTAAAAGTGATTTACAAATGGTTAAGGAAATGCTAGAAAAAGTGGGATTAGATGATTATGGGGATAGAAGTTTTTCAAATTTATCAGGGGGAGAAAAACAAAGAACGTTAATTGCTAGAGCTTTGGTTCAAAATACTGATTTTCTAATATTAGATGAACCAACCAATCATTTAGATATAGGATATCAAATACAACTTATGGATTTGGTTAAAGGTTTAAATATAACTACATTGTCAGCTATTCATGATATGAATATAGCATCTATGTATTGTGATTATTTAATACTTATAAATAAAGGTAAAATAATAAAGTTCGGAACAGTAGAAGAAGTAATAACTTCAGAAATGTTAAAAGAAGTATTTGGAGTAAATGCTTATGTAGGAGTTAATCCAATAAATAATAAATTACAAGTTTCATTTATGCATAGTCATGAACATGTAAATGGATTAGGCCATGATCATGTTCATGAAGATGGGTTTAGTGGAGTTCACTCACATCACCATCAACATGCATATTAAAAAAGAGATGCTAAGCATCTCTTTTTTATTTAACACCAGTGATTTATTAAAAATGATGCTATTCCTTCAAATGGAATCTTTTCTGTTTTTAATAAACTTTGGACAACTAATCCATCAACTATAGATACTAATAAGAAAGAAAGTGATTCAGCAGATTCATCAGTACTATTTAATGTTCTTTCAATTTCCGCTTTTAGAGTAGCTCTCCAATTTATATAGTTTAATTTAATTCTATCTTTTAAAGGTTCATTACCAGTGATTGCTTCACAAAGAAGATACATATGCACTCTACCAGTACCTTCTATAGTAGATATCTTTTCTAGTATAGACTTTATTATTTCATCTTTAGGATGGTCAGTTTGTACATTTTGAACACAGTCTAAAACAGCTTTAGTTATTATTTTTAAGTGAACATCAGCAATATCACATATTAAATCATCTTTAGATGCATAGTGATAGTATAATGTACCTTTACTTATTCCAACATGTTTTGCAATATCAGCTAAACTCGTCTTTTTTATTCCGTTTTGGGTAATTAACTCAGTGGCTGATATCAAAATTGTTTGTTTCATATTATTATTTGATTTCATAAATTTAACCTTTCTACATTTAATGGATAAATGGTATAAGTCAATAATATTATAAACTTGTAAAAAAATATTGTCAACACGTCAACATATTGAAAAAACTTAGATAGAAAGTATTTATTGACTTTTAATATATAGAAGTATAAAATAATAATTAATAATCGGTCGTTTGACCGACTGGCAGGGTTGGATATGAAATTATATAAAAGAGAGGTTATAATTAATATGAATAAAATAAAGCTAGTAACAGATAGTTCATGTGATTTGCCAAAAGAGATAATAGACAAATATAATATAGATTTAATTGGATTAAATGTTTCATTTGGAGAAGATAGCTTCGTTGGTGGAGTTGATATAGATAATGAAACTTTCTATAAAAAAATGAGAGAAGAAAAAGAATTGCCTAAAACATCCTGTCCTTCACCAGATAGATTTATTAAATCATATGAATGCGAGGAAGAAAGTGTATTAGTTTTAACTTTAACATCTAAATTATCAGCAACTTATTCTACAGCTGTACTTGCAAAGGATATGTTTATAAAAGAAAATGGAAATAAAAAAATAGAAGTTATAGACACTGCAAGTGGATCTGTAGGAGCAGGGCTATTGGTTATAAAAGCGGCTGAATTAATAGAAGAAGGAAAAACTATAGATGAAATAGTCAAAGAAATAGAAAAATGTAAGGAAGAAGTAGTATTTTATGGAGCTTTAGAAACTTTAGAAAATGCGATAAAAGGTGGAAGAATAAGTGCAATAAAAGGCGGTATTATAAATGCATTAAACTTTAAAGTTATAATTCATATAACAGAAGGTGTTGTTAAGCCTATAGATAAAGCTAGAGGAGAGGTAAGAACCTTAAAAAAAGTTTTAGAATATGTTGATACGAATGCAACAAACTGTGAGCAAAAAAGGCTTGCAATAGGTCACTCAAACTGTTTAGATAAGGCATTAAAGGTAAAAGAATTAATACAAAAAAATCATAAATTTAAAGATGTAGTTATAAGTGAAGTTGGATCAGTTATGGGAACTTATACAGCACAAGGAGCAATATTAGTAAGTATATTATAATTAAATAAACAAAGAAGACATTTTCTAAATTTTAGGAAATGTCTTCTTTGTTTATT
>NZ_JAFFPK010000152.1 GCF_017590215.1 Clostridium sp. CCUG 7971 | reverse complement strand
TTTTGTGTAATCTCTATTTCTATTTTATCATCTTCAAGGTATTTTTCCTTATTATGAGAGTAAACAATAGGTGTTATTATTATTTTCTTTTCTGTTCCATTAAGTTCAAAATTCTCGTACACTGTATTATTGGATATACCAGAAATTCCTCCGGAAGTAACCCCATTAGCTTTATTTAAAATTTTTCCGTTGTTATCTTTTATTGATAAAAAGTATTCATCAGACGTATTACCTTCTACCTCCATTTTAACTTTTGAAGATACAGGAGATATCCTTATCTCACTAATCTTAAGTTTACGCTTTTTATTTCCTTCACTAATATCAATTGTCTTATCAATATTAATTACTTTTATATCATTAGATATATTAGAACTATTTAATGTTGTATTAAATTCCCAATCACCAAGGCTCTTACTTAACAGTGATCCCTTTTCGGTTTTAGATTCACCTATATCAAAGTCTTTGAATTGAATCTTTAGATTATAATCTTTATTTTTTTCTAGATTATCAAGTATCTCAAAGTCAGTATCAACTATACCGTCTCCATCAGTATCAATTCTAGTTAAATCAAGCCTATATAAAAATTCTTTTTTCTTTTTATCTTTTACATCTCTTGGCATAATACCTCCACCTTGTCCAGGAAAAGAAATATCTCCTATTGTAACAATTGGTAAATCTGGCATAAGATCCTTTTTATTAATACCACGCTCTTTAAAATCAAAGTTGCTATAATCCATACTTAAACTTATAATTAATTCCCCATCATCAAGCATTACATCTCCTAAATTAAGAACTAATCCATTTTTTTCTATTGACTGATTTCCTTCAAATTTGTACTTATCAAACTCACTATAATCTTTACCTAAAAAAGATTCTATATGATTTACTAATATATCAATATATGCCCAAGTAGTCTCCTTACTTAAAGCTACAGATCCTAATACAAGTGTTGCTGATATACTTGCTGCAATTAATTTTTTATTTATTTGCTTTCTTGACTTTAACTTAGATTTCATTATATTTTTCATTTTTTCATTATCAGTTTTAACTTCATTATATCTATCAAATTGAATTTTTTCGTTATTTAATACTTTATATTTATCTATCACTTTACTTTCCTCCCTCTTTTAATAAGATTTTTCTTATTTTCGACCTACCCCTAGATAATTTACTATGTACACTGGAAATTGCTAATTTTTTATTATTTGCGATATCTGCTACGCTTTCATCTTCTAGATAGTATCGTCTAAATATTTCTTCATCTTCTTCTGATAAGAAGTCTAATGTCTCATTTAATTCCTCTTGAATTTCTATTTGTAATAAATTTTTATCTATATAATAAGTTTGTTCATCTAAACTAGATGTCTCTATCTTATTTAGATATTTTCTTTTGTAATCAATTGCTTTGTATTTGGCTATTGCACATATCCAATTTTTAAAAGAATTTTTATCTTTTTCAAAACCCTCTATATTATCCCAAATAGCTAATAAAGCATCGCTGACACATTCTTCTTCATAGTTAATTAATGTTCCTAAATGAAACCTAACAATAGAAGTAAGAAGAGCATTGTATTGGTCTATTAATATTTCCATTCCTTTTTGATTTTTCTTTTTTATGTATTTAATTATTAATTTATCTTGCAAATTAATTCCTCCTAACCGTAAAAGCTTTTACACTAATTAATTCGTAAACGAAAAACAAAAACTTGCAACTTTTATAAAAAAATAAAAATATTTAACCTCTATATAAAAACTTATTTAAAGATATATAGTAAAAAAGCCCTTATAATCCATTTATTTAGATTATAAGGGCTTTAACTTTATTTTAAACTAACTAGGTTTTATATATTGAAACTTAACGAATAGTTTGGAGAATTTTCAATATGATAAATTGTAAATAAAAATATATTTTTTATTTCTTTTGAGGTTTGTATGCAGTAGCAAAAGGTTCTATTTATTTACTGCATACTTAATATAAATTGAAAAAACTATATATTAAAATTCAACTGATGCACAGTTGTCACCAGATGCAAAAGTCATTTTCTTTATATTTAATTTATCTTTTAGTAATGAGTAAAACACTTCTATTAAGTTCTCACAAGTAGCAACTTTCTTAACTACTACAAGTCTACATTCTGGATAAGCTTTTGCAAGTTCATTGTCTATAGCTAATCCTATATTAGTGTTATCTGGTGCACCATCTTTTATACCTTGATTTTCATATACCTTTAATACTTCAGGTAGTAAAGGATCATTCTCTTGTAAAATAAGAGCATGGTCAAAGTTTTTAAGATAATTCCATGCAGCAGCCTTTATATCATTACAAGGTACAACAAATCCATTTTTTTCGTTTACATTACCCTCTACTTCAATTACTAAGTTACCTTGGTGACCATGTAAGTATTGTGCTTCTCCTTCATACCCTAAGAAACGGTGTGCATATTGTATGTTTAATCTAGTTATTGATCTCATATTTTTACTCCTTTTAAATATTTATTTTTATTAATAGCTTTGCTTTTAACTTTTAAAGTTTAGCTGTCACTTAATTACTAGTTAATTTAGTCGACTAATTAATTAATAATAATAACGATTACTATTATTATGTTTTTAAAATATAAAAATGTCAATACTTTTTTATTTTTTTTTAAATGTTATTGACTATTATATTTATTTACTTTAATATTAAATATATCTAATAAATAGTAATAGTTACTATTATTAAAATATAAGGAGGTACATTTATGAATTTAAAGGGAAGTAAAACAGAACAAAATTTAATGGATGCTTTTGCTGGTGAGTCTCAAGCAAGAAATAAATATACTTATTATGCATCTCAAGCTAAAAAAGAAGGATATAACAAAATAGCAGCTATATTTGAGGAAACTGCTCATAATGAAATGGTTCATGCAAAACTTTGGTTTAAACTATTACACGATGGTGTTCCGGCAACAGAACAAAACTTAAAAGATGCTGCTAATGGTGAAAACTATGAGTGGGTTGATATGTATGAGCAATTTGCTAAAGATGCAGAAGAAGAAGGGTTCACTAAAATAGCATTTATGTTCAGAGAAGTTGGTAAAATAGAAAAGGAACATGAAGAAAGATATTTAGAATTACTTAAAAATGTTCAAGAAGAAACAGTATTTGTAAAAGAAGAATCAGTAGAGTGGAGATGTAGAAATTGTGGACATATCCATGTAGGACCTAAGGCTTTAGAAAAATGTCCTGTTTGTGATCATCCAAAGGGGTATTTTGAAATAAGATCTGATAAATTCTAGTTTAATGAGATTCTCAAAACAAAGACAAGCAATACTAGATATTATATTAAATAGTAATAATCACCCTACTGCTGATTATATATATTCAGAATTAAAAAAAGACTATCCTGAATTAAGTCTAGGAACCGTTTATAGAAATTTATCTTTATTGTCTGAAAAAGGTTTAATACAGAAAGTAAGTATTCAAAATCATTCAGATATGTTTGATAAAAATCTAGACCACCATGCTCATATAGTTTGTTCTATTTGTGGTGAGGTATGTGACATAGATACAGGTTTAATAGATAGTATTATGTCTAATATATCTAATGATAATAATATATTAATAAAGTCATATGATATTACATTTGATGGTATTTGTAATAAATGTAAATAAAAAAGATTAAATTATAATAAAAAATAAGGCTTGGATTAAAACTTATTTTCTTGAAGCCCTATAGTTAAAAAGCTCTTAGAATCCGTTTATTTTGACTCTAAGAGCTTTAACTTTATTCTAATTACATAAAAGTTTAATTTATTTTTTTATATTATCAATAAATCTAACCATTTGATGAATTTTTATCATTTCTATACTTATGTTTTAAATTAATAGCAATTGCTATTGCAGTTGCTATTGCAAATTCACTTAATATTATACCTGGATTCCATATTTCAAAATAGAAGCGACCAATAATATAGATAGCGAATGCAATTAAATATGTTGCAAGACAACTTAATACAATAAATCTAACCCTATCATTTTTTCTTTCTTTTTCAACTAAATGTTGTTGTTGCTTCTCTAATATTTCTGTTCTAATTGATATTTCATCTATTTCAGATGGTTTTAAAAGATAATCTATCGTAACATTAAATATTTTACTTAAAGCTATTAACTTTTCTGTTTCTGGTACTGATTGACCTGTTTCCCATTTTGACACACTTTGTCTTGATACATTAAGTTGCTCCGCCAAATGTTCCTGAGATAAATTATGTGCTTTTCTTAATTTTAAAATTTTTTCAGATATATCCATTTTTATTCCTCCTTAACCTTTATAATAAAATCTTAATAAATATGCAGGTTGCATGCTATCAATTTGACTATATTTTTTGTCAACCTTGAGTTGCATCCTTGTATTATAAGTATTTTACTTAACTTTTTAGTACTGATAAAGTAAATCAAGTACTTATTAAAATTCTAGTATAAAAGTCCTTAAAATCCATTTATTTGAAAGTACATAAAAATCCTAAAGTGAAATTTTAAGATTACTTAATTTTATACTTTCTTATCAAAGCTTACATTTTAAGAAAGTATATCAACCTATTAGGACACATACTTTATCTTTAAAAACAAGAACTATAAAAGCTATTATAAAAAATATTAAAGACATAATTAAAGAGCCTAAAAACAAACTTAACAACCCCTATTTTAAAAACATTATACTATAATTTAGGATTATATCTACAGAGAGTTTTTAAAAGATGTAAAATTTTATTGATTTTTATGAAGGGGTAACTAAACACGGAAACTAAGATTAGATTAACAATAACTTTTAAAACCAATGGTAGAAAAAATATAAGAACTTTGAATCACTTTTTAACTAAAATTTAATTTCATTAGATATCTTAAGTTTTAGTTCATTTGAAATTTTAATTACATCTACTGCTTATAGTTGTGGTACTCCACATAACATAATAGATAAAACTAATATAGTTATCTTTTTTAATATTTTGAAAAAATCAAAAAATCCCACAAAGTTAGAGGTGAGTTTAATAACTTTATATATATTTCTGGGTATTATATATCCAAATATGTATAATTTCTTATAGCTTTATTATTTTTTAATTTATAATACTTTCCATTATTCGTCATCTATAAATCTTTAGGTATTTTTTACTATTTCTTTATTCCAAATATACTTCGGTATATTTAATGAATAATTCAGGATAAGTTATTATATAATACTATGAATTAATCTAAATATGGAGATATAAAAGGTTCAATGAACAGATTATTATCTTTAATTAATCGTATTGCACTATCACATTTGTTATCTGCTCCAATATACATATAATAATCATATCCAAAATGCACATAAAATGAATTGCTTCCAGTTAATTCACACCATATATTATCCCTTAGTATTTGTTTAACAGCTTCTTTTATTTGTGTTCTTGATAATAACATACCTTCTTTAATTGTATTTATAAACTCATTATCATCATCACATTTTATTTCTAAACCAACAACATTTAGGCTATGTATATTATTACATTCCATAAGAGTTAATATTGAATCAATATATGCTTTTTCATATTTTAAATACTCTGACATTGTAAATTCTAAATCATTAAAAACATTACCTATATCACTAAATGATATCCATTCATCCTTTATATAGTACCCATTTTCGTCACGATTTAATGAATTATACTTTGTAACTCTCCACATATAGTTCATTGACTAATCTCCAATTCTTCTTAAATTTGCATCATATATTCTCAATCTTATTTTTTACTCCCATAGATTCTTTATTGACTCTGCCATTTTCTATGAATGTACCTCTAGAGTAATGATTTAATATAAATAAGGTGCAACTTTAAGCTACACCTTTATCCACGTTACTATTTTTTTAGAATCTTAGCTAAGTCTTTAGCAAAATAAGTTATTATTATATCTGCTCCAGCTCTTTTTATAGACATCATAGATTCATATATAACACCTTCATCTAATATTCCATTTTTAATGGCTGATTTAAGCATTGCATATTCTCCACTAACACTATAAGCTGCAAGAGGTAAATCATATTTATCTTTAACTCTTCTTATAACATCCAAATATGATAGTGCAGGTTTTACCATTAATATATCTGCACCTTCTAATGCATCTAACTCAGATTCTATTAACGCTTCATTACTATTTGCAGGGTCCATTTGATAAGTTTTTCTATCTCCAAAAGACGGTGCAGAGTTTGCAGCTTCTCTAAATGGTCCATAGAATGTAGAAGCATATTTAACACTATATGACATTATAGCGATATGCTCAAAACCTTCTTTATCTAAAGCATCCCTCATAGCCTTTATTCTTCCATCCATCATATCTGAAGGAGATACCATATCTGCTCCTGCTTTTGCATGGCTTACTGCTATTTTAGCTAAAATTTCTAAAGTTTTATCATTATCTACATATCCATTTTCCTTTAATATACCACAATGACCATGACTAGTATATTCACACATACAGACATCTGTAATAACATTCATGTTACTATCTATCTCTTTTATTTTTCTAATAGCTCTTTGAACTATACCATTATCATTATATGATTCACTTCCACATACATCTTTTTCATGGTCGTGAGGTATACCAAATAATATTACATGCTCTATACCTAATTCTTTTAATTCCTTTATTTCATCTTCTAATCTATCTACTGAAAAATGATATACATCTGGTAAAGATGATATTTCACTTTTTATATTTTTTCCTTCAACTATAAATAAAGGGTATATTAAATCTTCTACATTTAACTTTGTTTCTCTAACTAGGTTTCTTATAGAACTATTAGCTCTTAGTCTTCTTGGTCTTCTTAACATTTGTTTCCTCCAAACTTAATCTATAATTTATATCTCATAGATTAATTTTTATCCTCAATAATTGTATTAATCATAGAATCTATAGTAGCTTCTTCTGATTCTTTATAAACATTTATATTTAATTCTTTTGCTGTAGCTGAAGTGATAGGTCCTATAGATATAACTTTTATATTTTCTAATTTATGTAAGTTCTCACTTCCAATTATTTCTACGAAATTACTTACAGTAGATGAACTTGCAAAAGTTATATAATTAATATCTCCTTGGTTTAATACATCTAATACTTCTTCCTGTTTAGATGTATCTACTACAGTTTCATAAGTATGGATTTCTTTAACTTCACATATTTCACTTATTTTATTTACTAAAAAATCTCTGGCATTTTTAGCTCTTGGCATTAATACTTTATCATTTGCATTTAGTAATGGCTTTAATTCTTCATATAAATATTCAGCTACGAATTTTTTAGGTACTATATCTGCATTAATTCCTCTATTCTTTATTGCTTTTGCAGTAGCTGAACCTATTGCACATACTTTTAAATCAGATAGAGATCTGCTATCAAGACCCATTTCATCTAATTTATCAAAGAATATATCAACTCCATTTGTACTAGTAAGAACTAAGTATGTATATCCTTTTATATTTTTTATTTCATTTTCTAATTCTGTGTTATTCTCTATTTTTTCTATTTTAATAGTTGGCATTTCTATAGGGTTTCCACCTAAATCTGCTATCTTTTCTACTAAAGAACTACTTTGAGTTCTAGATCTAGTTACCATTATACTTTTACCAAATAGAGGTTTATTTTCAAAGAAGTTTAATTTTGATCTTAATCCTACTACATCTCCTACTGCTATAAGTGTAGGTGGCTTAACATTTTCTCTAAGTGCCGTTTCATATACATTTTCTAGTGTAGATATTACTACTCTTTGATTATATCTTGTAGCCCAACTTATAAGAGCTACTGGTGTATCTTTGTCCTTGCCTTCTTTAATTAAGTTATCACTAATCTTTTTTAAATTAGCAACTCCCATTAAGAATACAATAGTCCCTTTGTTATTTGCTAAAGCATTCCAGTTAAGCTCTTCATTTTCCTTATCATCATCTCTTAAATGTCCTGTTATAACATGGAAAGAAGATGCATAGTCTCTATGAGTTATAGGTATACCTGCATAACAGAGACCTCCTATAGCAGAAGTTATTCCTGGTACAACTTCAAAATCTATACCTTCAGAAACTAAAACTTCTCCTTCTTCTCCACCTCTTCCAAATACGTATGGATCTCCACCTTTTAGCCTAGTAACTATTTTACCTTCTTTAGCCTTATCTGCTATAACTCTATTTATATCATCTTGAGGTAGAGCATGATTACTAGATGCTTTTCCAACATATATAAATTCACAATTTGGCTTTGCCTCTTTTAAGTAGTTAATGTTAGCTAATCTATCATAAACTATAACATCAGCTTTTTTTATACATTCTAATCCTTTTAATGTTAATAACTTATAATCTCCAGGACCTGCTCCTACTAAATAAACTTTACCCTTCATAGTTTTCATACTCCTTTGAAATTAATTGCGCTAGTTCAAGACCTAATTCTCTAGCTTTAGATGCTTGTCCACTTATAGACTTAATAACCAGTTTAGTTCCTTCTTCGTCTCCATATAATCCTACTAAATCTATGTTTTCACCTTCTACTGTACAGTACGCTCCCATAGGAATATGACAACTTCCATTGACTCCGTCTAAAAATCCTCTTTCTGCTTCAACTTGGATTTTAGTTACATCATCTTTTAAGCAGTCTATTATTTTTTCTATCTCTATATCATTATCTCTAATTTCTAAGGCTAATGCTCCTTGTGCTGGTGCTGGTATCATAATATCTACAGGCAAGTATTGACTTATATTATTATGAAGACCGGCTCTTATCAATCCTGATGCAGCAAGAACTACTCCATCTAAATTTTCATCTTCTATTTTTCTTATCCTAGTATCTATATTCCCCCTTATAGATACTATATTTAAGTCTGGTCTATATTTTAATAATTGATATTTTCTTCTTTTGCTACCTGTACCTATTGTAGCCCCCTTAGGTAAATCTTCTAAGTTTGAATATCCTTCTTTTAATATAAGAGCATCTCTTGGATCTTCTCTTTTAGGTATACTTGCAAACTTTAATCCATCTGGAAGATTTGAAGGCATATCTTTCATGCTGTGCACAGCCATATCAATTTCTTTATTTAATAATTGCTGTTCTATTTCTTTTACAAATAGGCCTTTATCTCCTATTTTATCTAGGCTTACATTTTGAATTAAATCACCTTTAGTTTTTATTATCTTAACTTCAAATTCAACATTAGGATATTTTTTCTTTAATTCATTTACTACCCAATTAGTTTGTGTTAATGCAAGCTTGCTGCCTCTAGTTCCAACTACAATCTTCATGAGTTAATCTCCTTTTGTCTTTTATCCAACTTTATTTTCTTTATTTAATAGTGATTTATTTTCTTTATTTACTAATATAGTAGAGAAATATGATATTTTTTCTTCTATATTAACTTCTCTTAAGTCTGTATATACAACTTCTCTATCTTGAGATGAGTTGCTTACTAAAATTGAATGCTCTATAAGACCATTTTTTTCAAGCTTATCTACTATTTCTTTAAAGTTCTTATAAACCTTCATTAAAACTATAGAACTATAATTTTCTAATGCATAATCTATTCTGTCTTCTTCCATTGTACAAGGTATTATTATTAACGGTTCTCTATCCATCACTAATGGGAAGTTTTGATTAGATGCAATGTTAGAGAAAGATGATATTCCTGGTATTGTTTCTACATCTATACTTCCTATAAGTCTTTCCATTATATATACATAAGTACTATATATCATAGGATCTCCTAAAGTAACAAATCCTACATTTTTCCCACTCTTTACATCTTCAACTATTTCATCAGCAACTTTATTCCAAGCTACTATCTTTTCACCATCATTAAAGTTCATTGGGAAGTGTCTTGATTTTATCTCTAAACCTTCTGGAAGATATTCGCTTACTATAGATAATGCTAAGCTTTCTCCTCCTTTTTTAGCCTCTGGTGTATATAATATATCTAAATTCTTTAAAGTTTCAACTGCCTTAACTGTAACTAATGAACTATCTCCTGGTCCTGTTCCTATTCCATAAAATTTAGCCATTTTTCTCTCCTCCGTTAATTAACATATATTTTCTAATTCGTTTAATTTTTCTATACAATCATGAGCATGATTCATAAATTTATCTTGAATATAAGGATTTTCTCCTAATCCTTTTAAGTGTATTTTTACATTAAATCCATTTTCCTCTAATACAGTCTTCCATGAATCATCTTCATCACCTGCCATATCATTTATAGCATGATCTCCTGCAACTAACATAAAAGGCATTAAATTTACTGTTTTTATATTATTTTCTTTTAATCTATTTATAACTTGTTCTAATTCTGGATATCCTTCAACTGTTCCAACGTATGCATTTATTCCAGCATCTCTTAACATGTACTCTAATGTAGGATATGATGAATGAGATTCATGGAATGTTCCATGTCCCATAAATACTACAGCTTCATCTTCATCCATTTTAGGAATTTGAGTTTCTATAGCATTTACTGCTTCTTTATAATCTTCTATATATGTTAACAGTGGTCTACCTAATATTACTTTATCAAATTTATCTTTATAGCTTTCTATTTGTTCTTTTAATTTATTGAATTCTTCACCGCATATTATGTGAAGTGTTTGAACTATTACTTCTTTATATCCTTCATTATGTAATCTATCTAATGCTTGAATTGGATTTTCTATTTCTATCCCATCTCTATTTTTTAATTTTCTTATTATCATATTTGAAGTAAAAGCTCTATAAAAATCATACTCTGGTAATCCTTGCTTTATTTTCTTCTCACAAGCCTCTATTGTTTTTTCTCTAGTTTCTTTATAACTAGTTCCAAAGCTAACTACTAAAACTGCTTTTTTCATACTCAATCCACCTTATTTTATATTTATATTATTTGATCTATATCATTGACATCATTTATTACTTTAGGATATGGTAACATCTCTCTTTGTATAATTACTACTGGTATATTAAGTGTTTCACAAGCATCAACCTTTTCTAAAAATCCTCCAGCTATTCCACTTTCTTTAGTTATAACTATATCTATATTGTAATGTTTATAAAATTCCTCATTTATCTCCTGACTAAATGGTCCTTTCATAGCTATTATATTATCTGCATTTAATCCTAAATTTTCACAGCTAAGTATTACCTCACTTGTAGGTAATACTCTAACTATTAAGTTTCTATCTGGTATATAATCAACAATCTGAGGTAAATTCTTACTTCCTGTTCCTATAAATATATTGTTTCCATTCTCTCTAGCTATTTTGCAAGCCTCTTCAGTACTAGTAACGATGTACTTATTTTCATAAGCGATCTCTTCTATTAAAGATTTTCTTTCATATCTTGTATAATCTAAGTTTAACTCTTTTGCACACTCCATAGCATTTTTAGATACTTCTATTGCATAAGGATGAGTTGCATCTATTATTTTATCTATATTTTTTTCTTTTATAAAATTTATCATATCCTCTTTTGACAGCTTTCCTACTATGACTTCTTTTGCGATTTTTCTAGCAAGGTCTTCTCCATAATTAGTTGTAACTGAGAGAATATAATCTAAATTACTGCGTTTATTTATTTTGTCACATATTTCTAAACTGTCGCTTGTTCCACCAAAAACTAAAATCATACTGTATATCCTCTTGGTGTTATCATTAAGTCTTCATGTATAAATGTAGATTTATTTCCGATTATAACCATAGTAGTCATGTCTACTCTTTCAAAGTCCATAGTATCAAAAGTGCAAACAAATTTTTCTTCTTTTTCTCTTCCTACATCTTTAACTATTCCAACTGGAGTATTTCCACCTTTAAATTCACCCATTATTTCAAATGCTTTAGCTAAGTGCTCGCTTCTTCCCTTACTTCTTGGGTTATATAAACAAATAACGAAATCAGCTTCAGCTGCTAATCTTAATCTTTTTTCTATAACTTCCCATGGAGTTAATAAGTCACTTAAACTTATATGGCAAAAATCATGCATTATTGGTGCTCCAAGTATTGCAGCTGCACCTATACTTGCAGTAACCCCTGGAACAACTTTAACTTCTACTTTTTGCTCTTCTTTAGAAGTAAGCTCAAGTATAAGTCCTGCCATTCCGTATATTCCTGCATCTCCACTACTTATAACTGCAACTTTTTTACCAGTTTTAGCTATTTCAACTGCTTGCTTGCATCTGTCTATTTCTTGTCTCATACCATTTTGTACTACTTCTTTACCATCTATAAATTCAGTTATTAAATTTATATAAGTTTTATATCCTACAATAACTTCAGCATCTTCCATAGCTCTTATAGCTTCTAAAGTCATCATTTCTTTACTTCCTGGTCCTATTCCTATTACATATATCATAGTTTTGATCTCCCTATCGAAAATGTTATTCCTTTATATTTATGTTTTTCTATTATTAAATTTCCATTACTTAGTATATGTGCTACCGGCTCTGCTACACAGTAAACACCAACGTTTTTCTTTACAAATTCTGATTTATCAAATAAATAATCAACTTTTGAAATTTCATCTTTAGAAAAAGTTTTAAACTCCACATCTAAATCCTTTGATAAATCAATAATTGCTTTTTCATCCTTTTTTACATCAATACTTCCAATTACTTTTAATGATTTTATGTCAATATTATTATTATCAAAAAAATCAACGAATGACTCTTTAAGTAAATTGCTGTCGGTATCCCTTCTACAGCCTACACCTAAAACAGAATCTTTAGGTATAACTTTTATAAATTTATCTTTATCTAATGTTTTTAAACTAATATTATCAATACTATTTTTATTGCTTATAATTACTACTTTTTCAAAACCATTATCTTCATTTAAATTATTTAATATTTTGAATCCTCTAGTATCAACTATGTAATCTCCATCAATATAAATTCCAACATCTTGATTATTTACAAGCATAGAATTTACATCTTTTACATTTTCTCTAAAATCGTCAATATGAGCATTTAATTTTTTAGCTATCATATCTAGTGAAGATTTTTGATTTACATCAGTAGCCGTTGTTATAACAGGGTTGGCTCCTATTAAATTACTTATATTGTTAGTTAATTCATTAGCCCCACCCATATGCCCACTTAGTAAGCTGATTATGTTTTTTCCTTTTTCATCAGTTACTAAAATTGCAGGGTCACTAAACTTATTAACTATATAAGGTGCTATAACTCTAACCACAATTCCAGTAGCCATTATAAATAGTATAGATTGATAGTTAATAAATAAATCTCCGACTAACTCACTTACCTTTTTTTCTACTAAAAATAGACTTGGATTAGTACTATCATTACTAAGATTATTTTTTT
>NZ_JAFFPK010000151.1 GCF_017590215.1 Clostridium sp. CCUG 7971 | reverse complement strand
AAAAGTTTGAGGAAAATTCTATGGAAAATATTATAGTAGTAAGAGGGGCAGGAGATTTATCTACAGCTATTATACATAGACTTAATAGATGTGGATTTAAAGTAGTTGCATTAGAAATAGATAACCCGTTAGCTATAAGAAGAAAAGTAGCCTTTAGCGAAGCAGTTTATAATGGTGAGATTACTGTAGAAGGCGTAGTTTGCAATCTTTGTAAGACTATTGATGAAATAGAAAACACAGTAAATAAAGGAAAAGTTGCTTTAGTAGTAGATACTAGAGGAGAGTATATAAAAAAATTAAAACCAAGTGTAGTAATAGATGCAATACTTGCTAAAAAAAATCTTGGAACAACTAAGGATATGGCAGATTTAACAATAGGTCTAGGCCCTGGATTTTGTGCAGGAGAAGATGTAGATATTGTTATTGAAACTATGAGAGGTCATAATTTAGGAAGAATAATTACAAAAGGGATTGCTATGAAGAATACAGGGATACCTGGAAGTATAAATGGGGTAAGTAAAGAAAGAGTAGTATATTCAAATAATAGTGGAAAAATTAAAACTTTAGCACATATAGGGGACATAGTAAAAAAGAATCAACTATTAGCTTATATAATTGATGAAAATAATAACAAACATGAAGTAAAAGCGACTATAGATGGATTATTAAGAGGTATCATAAGGGATGGAGCTATAGTAACTAGTAACTTGAAGATATTAGATATAGATCCGAGAATAGAAGATCTGAAAAATTC
Source organism: Clostridium sp. CCUG 7971 (assembly GCF_017590215.1). Lineage (GTDB taxonomy): Bacteria > Bacillota > Clostridia > Peptostreptococcales > Peptostreptococcaceae > Faecalimicrobium. Next base: position 11,849 of record NZ_JAFFPK010000151.1, on the reverse strand, counting down.
TTATACAATATCTGATAAAGGAAGATGTATATCTGGAAGTGTATTAGAAGCTATATTGTCAAATAGAGAGGTATTTACATGTACGAAAAAATGTTAGAAAGAATAAATAATGAGTTAAAACTAGGAAATGAGGTAGCGTTTGCGACTTTGATGGAGGTTAAAGGGTCAAGCCCTGGTAAACAAGGAGCAACATTATGTTATTTTAAGAACAAAAGTACAATGGGAACTGTTGGTGGTGGAATATTAGAACACGAAATTATAAATAAATGCAAGGAATGTCTAGAAACTAAAGAAGATAGTTTATTTGAACACATACTTAGTGGAAATTCACAAGATACGCCAATGCAGTGTGGTGGAAGTGTAAAAGGATATATAAAAATATTTAAACCAAGACCAAGGTTTTTGATAGTTGGAGGAGGACATGTTGGACATAGTTTATATAATGTATCACAGTCTTTAGATTTTTATACTATAATAGTTGATGATAGAGAAGAATTTGCTAATAAAGAAAGATTTAAAAATGCAGAAGAAGTTTATTCAGGGGAAATAGCTAATATATTAAGTGATATGAGAATAGATGATAATACTTATGTAGTAATAGCGACTCGTGGATATGAAAAAGACTTAGAAGCTTTAAGAGCTATAATAAATAAAAGTGCATCTTATATAGGAATGATTGGTAGCCGTAAAAAATGGATAACTTTAAAATCTGAGTTAATAGAAGAAGGGGTTAGTGAAGAACTATTAGAGAAAGTTTATGCACCAGTAGGGCTTAATATTTCATCAAATGAAGTTGATGAAATAGCTTTTGGAATAATAGCGGAATTGCTATTAGTAAAAAATAAGGGAGACTTATCTCATAGAAAAAATAAAAATCTTAGAATAGATAAATAAAATATGGAGGTAAAGTATGTTTAAGGTATCAATAATAACGCTTAGTGATAAGGGATATGAAGGATTAAGAGAAGATATAACAGGGAAAAAATTAACTGAATTTGTTGAAAAAAATGGGATGTATAAAGTTGTAAGTTATAAATTAATTAAAGATGATAAAGAAATGTTAAAAGAAGAGCTTATAAATATTTGTGATAATGGAGAATCAGATTTAATTTTAACTAATGGAGGAACAGGATTTTCTAAGCGTGATATAACTCCAGAAGCTACTAAAGAGGTATTAGAAAAGGAAATACCAGGAATTAGTGAATATATGAGAATGAAATCTAGTGAAATAACTAAAAAGGCTATTTTAAGTAGAGGATTAAGTGGAATAAGGAAAAATTCAATAATAATAAATTTACCAGGCAGTCCTAAAGGTGCAGTTGAAAATTTAAGCTTTGTAATAGATGTATTGGGCCATGGAATAGAAATTTTAAAGGGAGAGGCTACAGAATGTGCCACTAAAGTCGAAAAATAGTATATAATTAATATATAGATAATAGACGAAGAGGGTAGAACTAGCTATGAGAGATAAATTTGGAAGAAAAATAAATTATGTTAGGATTTCACTTACTGATAAATGTAACTTAAGGTGTGTTTATTGTATGCCATCTGATGTTAAATTTGAAAGGAATTATATAAATAATGATTTAAGTTTTAATGATTATAAGTTTATAGTGAAATCCATGTCGGACTTAGGAATAACTAAGGTTAGATTTACTGGAGGGGAACCACTTTTATACCCTAATTTAATTGAACTTATAAAGTTTACACATGAAGATTGTGAAATAGAAGATATTGCAATAACTACTAATGGAATCGGACTTGCTGATAGGGCATATGAATTAAAAGAAAGTGGACTAAAAAGTGTAAATATTAGTTTAGATTCTTTAAAAGAATATAAGTATAAAAGTATAACGAGAAATGGCCAATTAAAAGAAGTTTTAAAATCTATAAATACATGTTTAAAATTAGGAATTAAAGTAAAAGTAAACTGTGTAGCTATAAATGGTTTTAACGATGATGAAATATATGATTTTATAATGATGGCAAAGTATTATCCTATAGATGTTAGGTTTATAGAGCTAATGCCATTAGGAGAAGCTAAAAAAGTTTATAATAGTGGATACTTTAATATAGGGGCTGAAATCGATAGAATAAAGGAATTATATAAAATTACTGATAATGAAAATAGTACTGCACAGTATTATAAGTTTGATGGAGCAAAGGGGAGAATAGGAGTGATAACTCCTATGAGATGTTCATTCTGTAGTGATTGCAATCGTATAAGGATAACATCAAATGGAACTATAAAACCTTGTCTTCATTCTAAAGAAGAGATAGACATAAAATATTATCTTCACAAGCCTATGATTTTTAAAGAAATTATGAGGGAAATAATATTGGGTAAACCAGAAAAACATTATTTAATAGAAAATCAATGTAGTGATACAGATAGAAGCATGTATGAAATTGGAGGATAAAATGTTAACTCATATAAATGAAAAAGGTTATGCAAAAATGGTAGATATCAGTGAAAAAGATGATACTAAAAGGGTTGCAACAGCAGTGGCAACAATTACAATGAGTAAAGAAGCTTTATATAAAGTAAAGAATGGTCAAGTTAAAAAGGGAGAGGTACTTTCAGTAGCTCAAGTTGCAGGAATAATGGGTGCAAAAAATACTTCTAATAATATACCTATGTGCCATCAAATAAATTTAGTTGGATGCGACCTAGATTTTGAAATAAATGAGGAAACTTCAAGTATAAATATATATGCAACTTGTAAATCCCTTGGAAAAACAGGTGTTGAGATGGAGGCATTAAATTCAGCTACAATTGCAGCCCTTACAATATATGATATGTGTAAAGCTATAGATAAGAAAATGATTATAAGTAATATACATGTCCTTGAAAAAACAGGCGGAAAGTCAGGGGACTTTAAATTTTAAGGTAATATTAAATAAAAAAGTATGGATGATTCCATACTTTTTTTATTTAATAGATTTCATCTTTTTAATCATATTATTTTTAATATTCTCAGCTAGTATAGTGGATTTTATTTTAGGATTTTCAATATGATCATAAACAGGGTCTAAAAATTCAACTTCAACCTTTGCTGAGTGAATTTTTCCAATAGGATGATAGCCTTCATACGTGTTTTTTGAATTTTTTATAACCATAGGAACTATTGGACACTTTGATTTATATGCAATTTTTAGAGCACCACTTCTAAAATTTGATATTAAAGCATTTGGATCTTTAACCCAAGTTAAATCACCTTCAGGAAAAACTGCCATACTAAGTCCAGATAATATATTTTTTGAAGCTTGATTAATACTTTTTATACCTTCTCTATTATTTTCCCTATTAATATAAACACATCTAATAGCCTTTAAAATATCGTTAATAATAGGCATACTTTTCCATATTGGTTCATCAGCAATTACACATCCAATGGGTCTCCCCGCACTAGACATTAATATAAAGCTATCTAACATACTAGAATGATTTACAACGAATAATACCGGTATTTTAGGTATTTTTTCTTTACCAACTACACTTACATCAATATTTACTAAATCAAGAGATTTTCTAGTATGATTATGCAAAAATTAAAAATATTTTTATAATTATCATCTCTAGAAGGGTTTTTTTTCATTTTAATAAGTGTAGGAAGATAACAAGAAAGACCTATTATTTGATATAGAGCAAATTTTATATAATTAAACAATACATTCATCTCCTAATAATAATTTTATATAATAAGTATTTTATCATAAAATACTTATTATATAAAATTAACAGATAATTAAATAGTAATATAAGGAATAAAGCATATTATATAAAGAATATAAATTACAGTATGAGTATATTAAAACATTATATAATATTAAATTTTAGGAGGAACTATGCCAAAACAAATTACAAGAGCCTATGAAGAGAGACTCTTAAGAATAAGGGTTATGTCTCATACTGGAGATAAAATACATATAAAACTACCATTAGATTTTGTAAAAAGAATGGTAAAAAATAATGCACTAGATTTTTTTAGTGGCAAGGATGATATTATAGATAGCCAAAAACTATTAGATCTATTAATTAATGCATTTGATTATAATCTTACAGGAGAAATAGCATATTTAGAAAGAAACAATGGAGATATAATTAGATTAATAATAGATTAAAATAAGAAAAATATAAAAGCTAACTGTAAATAAAGTAAATATTTTACAGTTAGCTTTTATTAATATAATTATATATAAATTATAAAATAAATTTTACTGAAGTTTTAAAACCTGTTGTGCGATATTTACAGAATGATCAGATATTCTTTCTAAATTAGAAACTAAATCTAGATATAAAACACCAGCATCTATAGTACAGTTACCTTCATTTAATCTATTTATATGATATTTTCTAAAGGATTTTTCAAGATAATTTACTTCTTTTTCTACTTCTAACACTTTATTCGCTAAACTTGTATCTCCATCTTTTAGTGCAAGTAATGAATCTTTAAAATTAGATAAAGCTTTGCTATAGATATCTTTTATTTCACTTACAGCAGTATCTGAAAAATCAATATCTAATTCAATTACATCATTAGCAAGTTCTGCTATATTATCAGCATGATCAGAAACTCTTTCTATATCATTTATAGTATTAAAAAGCAAATCTGTCTTAAATCTCTCATCCTCATTTAAAGGAACCTTAGATAATTTTAATAAATAATTTAGTAAATCTTTTTGTAATCTATTGACAGTTTCTTCATACTCAAATGCTTTTTTTACTTCACTAGAATCCTTATCTAAAAAGCCTATAAAAGAAGATTCTAAAGTAATAGTAGCTTTTTTTCCCATTCTTAAAGTTTCAGATACTGTATTACCAAGTGCGATAGAAGGAGTTTCAAGGATTCTTTCATCTAAATACTTAGTAGTATGAGTAGATTCTTCATCGTCTCTTTGAGGAACTAACTTCATAGCTAATTTTACTATGTACTTAGAGAATGGCAATAATATTATAACGTTTATAATATTAAATAGAGTATGCGCATTTGCTATTTGTCTAGCAGAGTCAGTTGGATTTATTGAACTTACTATTGCGACAATTGGTTTATTCAAAATAAGAACAAATATTATAGTACCTATAACGTTAAAGCTTAAATGCATTATAGCTGCTCTTCTAGCATTAATACTTGCACCTATACTAGAAAGCAAAGAAGTAACACAAGTACCTATATTATCGCCATAAAGTATAGGTAAAGCAGATGATAGAGGCAATAACCCTTCAGAAGCTAATGCTATAAGCATACCCATAGAAGCACTAGAACTTTGGACTATACCAGTTATTAAGAAACCTGCTAATATACCTAATATAGGATGATGACCAAAGTATAGTAGTGCATCTCTAAATTGTGGAAGATCAGCTAAAGGCTTAACTGCATCTTTCATAAACTCCATACCAGTAAATAAAATACCAAAACCTATAAGTATTTCTCCAATATTTTTAAATCTTTTTTTACCAGGAAACATATATAAAACAATACCAATTCCAAGAGCAACTGGTGCAAGTCCTTCTAATTTAAAGGACACAATCTGAGCAGTTATGGTAGTACCTATATTTGCTCCCATTATAACACCGATTGCTTGAGAAAGACTCATGATCCCAGCATTTACAAAACCAACAACCATAACAGTTGTTGCACTAGAACTTTGTATTATACCTGTAACTACGGTACCGACTAAAACACCCATTAAAACATTGCTTGTTAAAAGTTCTATTATTCTTTTTAATTTGTTTCCAGCAGATTTTTGAAGACCTTCTCCCATTAAATTCATTCCAAATAGGAAAAGCCCGAGACCTCCAATAAGGCTTATTGCTATATCCAATTCTTTGCCTCCTTAATCCTTAATAAAGTTTACTATTATAATAGTGTGTCCAAAAAATGTAATATAAAACTTTTTATATTTAACTATTTATTACAACTTTTTAATAAGCAGAATTGACAAAATGAAAAAATATAATATAATTAAAATGTAAACCTAAATAAAAAAACAAGTTAACTAAAATATAAAGTTAAATAAAGGAGGAAGTTATGAAATTAAGCACTAGGGAAATTATAATGTGTGGATTATTTGCAGGTGTAACGTCTATATTATCTCAAATATCTATACCAATACCTTTTACAACCGTACCACTAACAATGCAAATATTTGCGGTAGCATTATCAGGTTTGATATTAGGTGCTAAAAATGGATTTATTTCGCAATTAATATATATACTTATAGGAATTATAGGAATGCCGGTATTTGCTCAAATGTCAGGAGGAATTAATATAGTAGTTGGTCCAACGGGAGGATTTATACTAGGGTTTCCTATAATGGCATTAGTAATAGGATACTTTTCATCAAAATTTAAAAATGCAATAGGTATAATAATAGGCATGGTTATAGGATTAAGTATAGATTATTTAATAGGAACAATGATGTTTACATTTATAACTAAAATGACATTTACTCAAGGCCTTATGGCTTGTGTAATACCATTTATACCTATAGATTTAATTAAAATAGGATTAGCAACTTTAGTTGGAAGTACTATTTCAAAGAGAGTTAGAATAGAGGCTAAATCATGTTAAAAATAAGACCACATCATGTTTTATGTATGAGAGCATATCAAGGAAAAGGGTATAGTGAAGAATTCAATGATAATATGAAACGTGTTATTAAAAGTATAAATGCTTATAATGATTTTTGTAAAACTACAGATATAAATGAAGATAATAAAGTAGAAATAACATTTAATATAGATAGTATATGTAATAAATGTCCAAATAATATAGATGATAATTCATGCTCTAGTCAGGATAAGATAAATGCTCTTGATTTAAAAGTAAGTGAGTATTTTAATATAAAAGAAGGTATATATAACTATAAAGATTTAGAGCAAATAGTATATAATAATATTACAGAAGAAATTTTTGATGATATATGCCAAAATTGTGAGTGGTATAGGATAACAAACTGTAAAGCTTTTATATTATAGTTAGGGGTAGAAAAATGGAGAGATTAAGGGAGATATTAGATAGGAAATTTCTAAAGGATGTAGAATTATTAGAACTAGAGGATAATGAGTATGTACTTAGTTGTAAATTTACTAAGCCGTATAATGCTCACTATAATGAGTATTTAATTATTTTAAAGTATGAAAATATATTAGAAGAACATTTTGTATATTTAAAGCATAGATAATAATAAAAAACTACCTACTTATATAAGCAGGTAGTTTTTTATTATTTAATTTTATTAACTATTTGAGACAAGGTAGAATCTAATTCATCACTTACTTCTTCAACACCATTATGAGTAATATCAACTATTTCTCTAGTCATAGGAAGCTCTCCAAGTAGGTCTAGTTCCATGCCTTTTAAGAATTTTTCAGTTTCTTCACCGTCGAATAACTTTATTTTCTTATCACAATCAGGACATTGTATGTAGCTCATATTCTCAACAACACCTAATATATTTATTTTCATCATAGCAGCCATATTAACAGCTTTAGATACTATCATAGATACTAGATCTTGTGGAACTGAAACCATAACTATACCACTAATTGGAATAGATTGCATTACAGTTAAAGCAACATCTCCTGTACCTGGAGGCATGTCTATTAATAAATAATCAACTTCTCCCCAAAGTACATCACTATAAAATTGTTTTACCATATTACCAACCATTGGACCTCTCCACACAACTGGTTGACTTTCATCATCTGTCATAAGATTTATAGACATTACTTTTATACCATTTGAATTTTCTACAGGTATTATACCATTTTGACCTTGATAGGCTTTACCGTTTCTAACGCCCATAAGTCTAGGAATACTTGGACCTGTTATATCAGCATCAAGGATACCAACTTTATATCCCATTTTATTTAATTTCTTAGCAATAAGTGCAGTTACAGTTGATTTACCAACTCCGCCCTTACCACTCATTACACCAATTATTTTACCTATTTTATTATTAGGATTATTTTCTATATTACAAGTTGCTTGACTACTACAGTTACTTTTTGATGGACAAGAATTACAGTTTCCCATCTCGCATCCCTCCGATTTACATATATTTATTACAATACTTTATTATTGTTAAAATTATTTAAGATAATACTACTATATATAATTTTAGCACTATAATTAATTAAATCAATTATAAAAAATTATATATTTATAATATACCCCTTACACTCTATTAAAAACAAATTATCTTAATTGTTCCATAGAGTACTTAATGTTATCAGTTTTAAAATAGGATTTAAAATATTCAAAAGGCACATCAATTCCATCAAAAGAGCCATAAGTTATAGTTTTGAAAAGTAAAAGAGGATGGCCATCTTCAACATTTAAGTTATCAGAAATTTTAGTAGTCGAAGCTGATGCCTCTAATACTTGACTAGCTCTTGTAATTTTTAAATTATAGAAATTTTCTAAAATATAGTAAAGTGAATTATTAACAAAGTCAAAGCATTCAATTTTAGGAAATAATTTATAAGGAAGTACAGTTTTAGTTAAGCAAATAGGATCATCATTTGCATAATATATACGCTCTAAAATAAATATTTCATCATTTTCATTTAAATTTAATCTCTTCATTTTTTTTACATCAACTTTTTTTATTTCCATATTTAGAATTTTTCTTGATGGTACCATTCCATGATTTATAATTTCTTCAGTATAACTATGTACATTAGTTAATTTTTGTTTAAGAGTATCGCCTTTTACAAAGCTACCTTTGCCTTGAATTTTGTATACATATCCTTCTTTAACAAGCTCATCAATAGCTCGTCTTACTGTAATTCTACTTACGTCATATTCTTCTATAAATTCCCTTTCAGAAGGTAGCAGTTGATTAGCAGTAAATTTTTCGTTATTGATTTTTTCTATTATATCATTTTTTATAACGTAATACTTTGGCAACACATTATTCATAATAAAAACCTCATTTAACAATATTTGTACTTAATATTATAACAATTTATAAAGTTAAAATACAACAATTAAGCTATAGTATGCAGATAAAAAGACATTTAAAATTAAATAGTATAGCGTAATTGTAAAAATGATTATAATAATAAGGCTTTTTTTAAGAAATAAAATACACTATTGACATTATTTATGATGGGAATTAAAATGAATCATATATATAACAACTTATTATACATCTATTAACAGATGTAATGAATATTAGGTAGGAGGACATATGAAAGATAAAATAGCAGGAACAATATACGGAATGGCATTAGGCGATGCAATGGGAATGCCGCCAGAACTTTGGAGTAGAAAGAAAGTTAAAAGTTATTTCGGTGAAATAAAAGATTTTTTAGATGGACCTAAAGAAAATGATGTAGCATGTAACTACACAAAGGGCCAATATACAGATGATACAGCTCAAGCTTTGATAATAATAAATTCATTAATAGATACAAACTTTATACCAAGCTCTAATGATATAGCAAGCAAATTATTAGATTGGGCAGATAAAGAAAATGCATTTGAAAATAATATACTAGGGCCTACTTCTAAGCTTGCATTATCAAGTTTTAGAGAAGGAAAGGATGCAAGTGAAGCTACAAATACAGCTCAAAGCAATGGAGCAGCTATGAGAATAGCTCCAATAGGATGCTTATTTAAGGCTAATGAGAAAAATAATATTGCAAACTATGTGTATGAAGTTTCTAAAATAACTCACAGCAGTGATATAGCAATAGCAGGAGCATCTATGATAGCTATGGCAGTAAGTTCAGCTATGGAAAATAATAACTTTGATAAAGTCATGGAAGATGTCTATGAAATAGAAAAGATAGCTTTAAAATTAGGGGCTGATACCATAAACCCATCTATTGCTGCAAGAGCAAAGATTGGAGTAGAATTAGCTAAAAGATTTGATGGAAATGATGATATGTTTTTAGAGAGTATTTATAACATAATAGGTGCTGGTGTTATAACTAGTGAATCAGTACCAGCAGCATTAAGTATAGCTTATTATGCAAAGGATGCAAATAAATGCAGTTTACTTTGTGCTAATTTAGGTGGAGATACTGACACAATAGGGGCAATGGCAACGGCAATATGTGGAGCTTTTACAGGCATAGAAAAAATAAATAAGAAATATTTAGAAGTTTTAGATAAAGAAAATGAAGTAGATTTAAATAAATATATTGAGATTTTAGATAAAAAAAGAGGTGAGAAAAATTAAAACATTAGTATTAGGTGCAGCTATAGTCGATAAAATTTTAGAAATAGATAAACTACCTAAATCAGGAGATGATATATGTGCAAGTTCAGAAGTATTAACTGTTGGAGGTTGTGCGTACAATGTAGCTAACATACTTAAAAACTTTGAAGTAGAACATGATTTAGTAGTTCCTGTAGGAAGTGGAATATATGGGAATTTAGTAGAGAAGGATTTATTAAATAATGGATATGAAGTGTTAATAAGGGATAATAGAAAAGATAATGGGTATTGCTTATGTCTAGTTGAAGGGTATGGAGAGAGGACATATATAACAATTCAAGGAACAGAATGTGAATTTAAAAAAGAATGGCTATGTTCTTTAAATTCTAAGGATTATAAAAATATTTACATATCAGGATATGAATTAGAAGGAAAAAGTGGGGAAGTAATATGTGATTTTTTAGAAAGTAATAATCATTTAAATATTTACTTTGCTCCAGGTCCTAGAATTTCTAATTTAGATAAAAATATATTAGAAAGAATATATGACTTATATCCTATAATTCATTTAAATGATAAAGAAGCATTAGAATATACAGGATTAAGTAGTGTAGAAGATGCGATATTTGATATACATAGTAAAAGTAATAACACAGTATTTATAACGCTAGGAGATAAAGGCGTGCTATATTTAAATCCAAGTATAGCAAAATATAAGAATAGATTAAAAGAATCAATTAAATTAATTGATGGCAATAAAGTTGAAGTAGTTGACACAATAGGTGCAGGAGATAGTCATTTAGCAAGTATTATAGCGGCTAAGTCAATAGGATATAGCTTTGAAGATTCTTGTAAAATAGCAAATGAGGTGGCATCTAAAGTTGTAAGTATTAAGGGGCCTAAAATAGAAAAACATTTATTTAATAAAGGGGAGTATTTAAAATGCAAAATGTAGCTAATAAGAAGTCATTATTAAATGATTGGACTTTATTTGAAAAAACTTGGTTAATAGTTTCGACTATAACTATGGTAGCATTAAGCGTAATATGGAAAGATTCAGTAGTAGCTTTAATAAGTGGTGTTACAGGAATTATAGGTGTTGTTTTATGTGCTAAAGGAAAGATATCAACATATTTCTTTGCAACAATAAACGTAGCTTTATACGCATGGCTATGTTTTGGAAATAAACTATATGGGGAAGTAATGCTAAATGCCCTTTACTTTATTCCAATGAATATAATAGGTTTTTTATTATGGAATAAGAAAAAAGATGAAGATGGAAATGTAGAGGCAAAGGCATTAACTAAAAAAGGTTTAATATTGTTATTTATAGGAGTAATGGTGTCTATATTTGCGTATTACCAATTACTTAAATCATTTGGTGGAAATCTTCAACTAATAGATTCTATAACTACGGTAACATCAGTAGTTGCACTTATCTTACAAGTTTTAAGATATAAAGAACAATGGTTAATATGGATAATCGTAAATATTGTATCTGTTGTAATGTGGGTAATATTATTACAAACACCAGAGGGAAGTGTTACTATGATTGTAATGTGGTCGGCATACCTATTCAATTCGATATATGGATACATAAATTGGAGTAAATTAAATAAAAAATTGTCTTAATCTAGAAATGACAGACTTTTAATATTAAAAGTCTGTCATTT
>NZ_JAFFPK010000150.1 GCF_017590215.1 Clostridium sp. CCUG 7971 | reverse complement strand
ACACATCTTAATACTCTTTTATATTATCTTCAGAAATAAAGTATACTTTTTCTGTATACATATTTATAATATATACTTCTTTTGCTTTGAACCATCCTTTATTTACTATTTCATAATAATATAAGTCTTTTTCGTCTCCTAAGAATTTATCTAGGTTTTCTTGATTATCAATATATCTACTTGCTTTTTCCTTAGATACAGGGTATAAATCTTTATACTTATTACCTTTTTCTTCTAGTTTGTTTTTTAATATAAATTTAGCTTTTTCTTCATTTATTGCAAATTCTAATTTACCATCTGCTAATATTCTAAAATATCCATCTGAATAAGTAGTTTTATATTGCTTATTTGAACCTTTATATGAATAGATTGATTTAGTTTTTGCATCTATTAATATTTCATCTATTAATGTACCATGTTCGAACACTTCAACATAATAATATTTATCTTGATTTATCATTTGTTGGTATGAATCTATAGATATATTTTTTTTCTTTATTCCACTCTTTTTCGAAATGATATTTATAATATCTTCTGGTGTTAAAGTATAAATAGATAAATTATTTTGATATTTTTTTTCTAATGAAACTATTTTTTCATCATCAAAGTAATAATGTTTTAAATAACCTATATATTGCAATGCCTCTTCATAATTTCCTTGAGTATTAGATTCATCAGCCTTTTCTAAGTAATAATCATACATATCTTCAATACATTCTTTTTTACTTTTTTGTGCTAAATCATAATATTTTTTATCTTCTTCTAAAATTTTGTCATATTCACTTATAGCTTCATAATATTTTTTCTTTTCTTGATGTTCTGTTGCTGTTTTGTATAACTGTCTAGATTCATATAATTCTTTTATTGTCTGTT
>NZ_JAFFPK010000149.1 GCF_017590215.1 Clostridium sp. CCUG 7971 | reverse complement strand
AGCTATGTCTGGTGTAATAGTTGCTTATATGGGTCTTACTGTATCAACTCCTGGTATGGCTACTCCAATAGCAGGTTTGCAATATCAGTTGCTCAAAACGGAACTAGAGCTTTAATAGCTGCTGCAGGATGTATAGTAGTAAGTATATTAGGTGCATTCATAGGACATGCAATATTCAAAAATACAAAAATAAAAACAGCTGCTGAAATCAGAGGAACTCAACAAGATGATTTAATAGCTTAATATAAAAAAAGAACACAGGTTAATCTGTGTTCTTTTTATATATTTTATGGTGCGGATGAAGGGAGTCGAACCCCCACGCCATAGGCGCCAGATCCTAAGTCTGGTGCGTCTGCCAATTCCGCCACATCCGCAGCTTAACTTTTTGGTGGAGGATGGTGGATTCGAACCACCGAAATCGTCGATAACAGATTTACAGTCTGCCCCCTTTGGCCGCTCGGGAAATCCTCCGTATTTATGGAGCTAGTGATAGGAATCGAACCTACAACCTGCTGATTACAAGTCAGCTGCTCTACCGTTGAGCCACACTAGCAAATTGGCGGGAATAACAGGACTCGAACCTGTGACCCATTGATTAACAGTCAATTGCTCTACCAACTGAGCCATATTCCCGCATATTTAATTAAGTTGGCGACCTGGAAGGGACTCGAACCCTCGACCTCCAGCGTGACAGGCTGGCATTCTAACCAACTGAACTACCAGGCCGCAAATGGTGGGACTAACAGGGCTCGAACCTGTGACCCCCTGCTTGTAAGGCAGGTGCTCTCCCAGCTGAGCTATAGTCCCATAAGTTTAATCTGGAGCGGGTGAAGGGGATCGAACCCTCACAGCCGGCTTGGAAGGCCGGAACTCTACCATTGAGCTACACCCGCATATTTAATTGGTGACCCATAGGGGAATCGAACCCCTGTTACCGCCGTGAAAGGGCGGTGTCTTGACCGCTTGACCAATGGGCCATTTAATTGGTTGCGGAGGCAGGACTCGAACCTACGACCTTCGGGTTATGAGCCCGACGAGCTGCCAACTGCTCCACTCCGCGATATTAAATGTATATGGTGCCGAAGACCGGAATCGAACCGGTACGAGAGGTAAGTCCCGCAGGATTTTAAGTCCTGTGCGTCTGCCAGTTCCGCCACTTCGGCATTGTTTTGTGGAGGCGACACCCAGATTCGAACTGGGGATCAAGGAGTTGCAGTCCACTGCCTTACCACTTGGCTATGTCGCCATACAAAATACAAATTGGTGATCCATCCGCGACTCGAACGCGGGACACCCTGATTAAAAGTCAGGTGCTCTACCGACTGAGCTAATGGATCATTTTATGGGGTGGATAATGAGAGTCGAACTCACGACCTCCAGAGCCACAATCTGGCGCTCTAACCAACTGAGCTATACCCACCATATTATTGGTCGAGGTAGAGGGACTCGAACCCCCGGCCCCATGGTCCCAAACCAAGTGCGCTACCAAACTGCGCTATACCTCGACATTATTTTAAATTAAAAGTGGTGGACCATCAGGGACTCGAACCCCGGACCTACCGGTTATGAGCCGGGCGCTCTAACCAACTGAGCTAATGGTCCACATATATTGGTAGCGGTAACAGGAGTCGAACCTGTGACCTTTCGGGTATGAACCGAACGCTCTAGCCAACTAAGCTATACCGCCACATTATTGGTGCCCAGAGGCGGA
>NZ_JAFFPK010000148.1 GCF_017590215.1 Clostridium sp. CCUG 7971 | reverse complement strand
TTTTTATTAATAGCATCTATATCTTATAATTCATTCTTCTTTATAACATCTACACCCATGTATGGTCTTAATGCTTCTGGAACTACTACAGATCCATCAGCTTGTTGATAGTTTTCTAATATAGCAGCTAAACTTCTTCCTACTGCTAATCCTGATCCGTTTAATGTATGAACATATTCAGCTTTAGATTTTTTATCTCTCTTGAATCTTATACCAGCTCTTCTAGCTTGGAAGTCTTCAAAGTTTGAACAAGAAGAAATTTCAACGTATCTGTTGTAACTTGGCATCCATACTTCTAAGTCATATTTAAATGCAGCAGTAAATCCTAAATCTCCTGTACATATTCTAACTACTCTGTATGGTAATCCTAATAATTGTAACATCTTTTCAGCATCATTAGTTAATTTTTCTAATTCTTCATAAGATTTCTCAGGATCAACAAACTTAACTAGTTCAACTTTATTGAATTGATGTTGTCTTACTAAACCTCTTGTATCTCTACCAGCAGATCCTGCTTCTGATCTAAAGCAAGGAGTGTATGCACAGTATTTTATTGGTAATTGTTCAGCCTTTAATATTTCATCTCTGTGTATATTTGTTACAGGAACCTCCGCAGTTGGAACTAAGAAGTACTCTAAACCTTCTAACTTAAACATATCTTCTTCGAATTTAGGTAATTGTCCCGTTCCTACGAAACTAGTTCTATTAGCCATAAATGGTGGTAATACTTCTGTATATCCATGTTCATCTGTATGAGTGTTTAAGAAGAAGTTTATTAAAGCTCTTTCAAGTCTAGCTCCTAACCCTTTATATAAAGTAAATCTTGATCCAGTTATTTTACCAGCTGCTTCAAAATCTAATATTCCAAGTCCTGTTCCTATATCCCAGTGAGCTTTTTCTTCGAAATCGAACTTAGTAGGTTCTCCCCAAGTTCTTACTTGAACGTTGTCTTCATCAGTAGTTCCTTGTGGAACATCTGGGTGAGGAACATTTGGTATTCTCATTAATCTATATTCCATGTCAGCTTCAACTTCTCTAACTTTCTCATCAAATCCTTTTATCTTATCAGATAATTCTTTTAATTGAGCTTTAGCTTCTTCAACATCTTTACCTTCTTTTATAAGTTGAGGTATTTTCTTTGATTCAACATTTAATTCATTTTTCATTACTTCGACTTCTTTAAGTAATTCTCTTCTTTTATCATCTAATTCTACTACAGCATCAAGGTCAAATTCTTTTTCCCCTCTTCTGTCCATAGCTTTTTTAATATCTTCTAAATTTTCTCTTATTCTTTTGATATCTAACATATTATTGTCCTCCTATTTTTTATAATCTAAATATATTTATTAAATCCTTCACCCTTTTCAAACTATACGGAAAATATTACTTGATATAAACTATTTTATTTGTTTTTTATTAATTCTCAGTAATGGTAACGTTATTTTTATTGGTATATACTAAAATAAATTTAATTTTACAAGCGCTTGTTTGATTTATTGTAATAAAAAAAGACCTTCGTATTCCCTACAAAAGGGACGAAAGTCTTTGATCCGCGTTGCCACCCTAATTGATTATATAAACATATAATCCTCTCAGACCTGTAACGTAGGTATACGTCTAGCTTTTTACTAGAAGCTCCGGAATAGATTCAAAAACCATTATAATGAGTTCTCACCATCCACTCACTCTCTGAATATAAATTTGCTTTTTACTAATTTCCTTCTTTGCTTTTTACTATTTGTTTTATTTGATATTTATTATATTATATATATTAACAACTTTCAATACTATTATTCTATATTTTTATAATTTTTATTTTTATAAATTCCCAAATACTGTTTAATACTATGTTCTTTATATAAAATTTAATGCTAAATTTTTTTATAAATTCATTTTTTATCCATTTTATTATGTAGTTTAACTAATAATTTAGTGGTAAAAACTAATTGTATAGATAAAATTTTATTTTTAATTATCTCACAAAAATGACAATATATTTATAAATTTTGATAATTTAATATATAAAAAGGCTTTAGTTTTATATAAACCTAAAGCCTTAAAATAAAAAAAGATTACGTGGCTATGTCTTACTCTCCCAGGCAGTTGCCCACCAAGTACCATCAGCGCTAAAGAGCTTAACTTCTGTGTTCGGAATGGGAACAGGTGTATCCTCTTTGCTATAATAACCACATAATCTTTATGGAGCGGGTGAAGGGGATCGAACCCTCACAGCCGGCTTGGAAGGCCGGAACTCTACCATTGAGCTACACCCGCAATTTTAGAGTTAATACTCTGAAAA
>NZ_JAFFPK010000147.1 GCF_017590215.1 Clostridium sp. CCUG 7971 | reverse complement strand
TTATAATATTATTCTTATTTTTATATAGAATTTCCAATTTTTATTTTTATATGTATTAATTATAAAAAGGTATCCAAAATTTGAATATCTTTTTGAATATAAAAAAAGATTACGTGGCTACGTCTTACTCTCCCAGGCAGTTGCCCACCAAGTACCATCAGCGCTAAAGAGCTTAACTTCTGTGTTCGGAATGGGAACAGGTGTATCCTCTTTGCTATTGTAACCACATAATCTCTTATGCTTAATATTTCTATTAAGTTTTTCAAAGTTAATACTCTGAAAACTACAAACATTTATTGAATTAATCATTTTAATTGGTCAAGTCCTCGACCTATTAGTATCGATAAGCTAAATACATTACTGCACTTACACCTTCGACCTATCAACCAGGTAGTCTTCCTGGGGTCTTACCCTTACGGTGGGAAATCTTATCTTGAAGTTGGCTTCGCGCTTAGATGCTTTCAGCGCTTATCCATTCCGTACATAGCTACCCAGCCATGCCCTTGGCAGAACAACTGGTACACCAGAGGTACGTCCATCCCGGTCCTCTCGTACTAAGGACAGGTCTCCTCAAATTTCCTACGCCTGCGACGGATAGGGACCGAACTGTCTCACGACGTTCTGAACCCAGCTCGCGTACCACTTTAATGGG
>NZ_JAFFPK010000146.1 GCF_017590215.1 Clostridium sp. CCUG 7971 | reverse complement strand
CCTCTATTTTTTATTCTTAAAATTATCTAAAAAATAATAAAAACATTGCAAACGTATGCACAACCGTATATAATTAAAATTGGAAACGATACCGAAAATGATTCCCAAAAATAATTTATAGTAAAGAGGGAATCTATTATGGTTAAATCTAAAAAATCAGTAGCTATATTATTAGCTAGTGTATTTGTTTATTATCTAATAAAGATTTAGTTAAAGAAGCTCCAAAACCTATGGAAAAAGTAGTTAAAACTGGCAAATATAAGGGATCTTATACTTATAAAGATTGAAGATAGAAAGAGGAGTGAATATGAATATAAAAGATATTGCAAAATTAGCTGGTGTTGGAGTTAGTACAGTATCAAGAGTACTGAATAACCACCCAGATGTTAAAGACTCAACTAGAGAAAAAGTATTACAAGTAGTTAGAGATAGCAATTATATACCTAATAGTAGTGCTAGAGTTTTAAAACAAAATAATACTAAAAATATAGGTGTATTAGTTAAAGGTATGTTTAATCCATTCTTCTCGGAAATGATAAATACGGTAGCTTGTAAAATAAATGATGTAGGCTACACTATGATTCTTCAGCAAAATTACTCTGAAAAATATAGAGATATAGATATACTAAAAAGCTTTGTAAAAGACAAACGGTTACAAGGTGTAATTTGCCTAGGAGGAGAATTTCTAGATCTAAATAAAGATTATATAGAAGATATTGAAGTTCCAATAGTACTAACATCAGTAAATAATTATAATAAAGAATACACTAAAGGATATTCGTATATTTCAATAGATAATAAAAAAGCTTCATATGAAGCAACAGAATTTTTAATAAAAAATGGTCATAAAAATATTTGCCTAATGGTAGGGGATAACTATAGTGACCAAGGTTTAAATAAAGAACGTTTACTAGGGTTTAAGAAAGCCTTAGAGGATTATAGTATACCTTATAATGATAGTAATTTATTAGAAGGTCACTATAGAAGTGATATATCCTATGAAGCCACTAAAAAACTACTTAAATATAACCCAAAAGTTAGTGCTATATTTGCCGCATCAGATACTATGGCAATAGGGTGTGCTAAAGCTATTGTTGACAGTAATAAAACAGTTGGAAAAGATGTATCTGTAATAGGTTTTGATGGTATGGAAATAAGTCAGTTTTATAATCCTCCAATAACGACTATAAAGCAACCTAAAGAAATTATGGCAAGTATTAGTTTAGAGCTATTAAAAGATTTAATAGAAAAAAAACAAAGTCATAAACATATTATACTAGATACAGAATTAATTGTAAGGGAGTCTTGTAGTATATTAGATAAAGATTAATAAACAATAATAAAGGGGGAAATAACATGTTAGAGAAAAAATGGTGGCATAGCTCAGTAGTTTATCAAATATATCCAAGAAGTTTTTGTGATAGTAATAATGATGGTATAGGTGATTTAAAAGGTATAATATCAAAACTGGATTATTTAAAAGAATTAGGTATAGATGTTATATGGTTATCTCCAGTTTATAAATCTCCAAATGATGATAATGGTTATGATATAAGCAATTATAAGGATATAATGGATGAATTTGGAACTATGAAAGATTTGGAGAATCTTTTACAAGAAGCTAAAGTTAGAAATATTAAAATAGTAATGGATTTAGTATTAAACCATACAAGTGATGAACATAGTTGGTTTATAGAAGCTATAGAAAATCCTAATAGTAAATACAGAGATTATTATATATTTAGAGAACCCGTTAATGGTGAAGAACCAAATGATTTAGAATCAATATTTAGCGGAAGTGCGTGGAAACTTGATGAGAAAAGCGGTCAATATTACCTTCATTTATTCTCTAAAAAGCAGCCAGATTTAAACTGGGAAAATGAGGATATGAGAAATGAATTATATGACATGATAAATTTCTGGTTAGATAAAGGTGTTGGAGGTTTTAGATTAGATGTTATAGATTTAGTAGGAAAGCAGCCGGATAAAAAAATAACGGGAAATGGCCCTAAACTTCATGAATATATTCATGAAATGAATAATAAAACATTTGGAAATAAAGATGTGTTGACTGTAGGAGAAACATGGGGAGTAACTCCAGAAATTGCAAAATTGTATAGTAATCCATCTAGGAAAGAATTAAGCATGGTATTTCAATTTGAACATATAGGATTAGATGAAATACCTGGTAAAAGCAAGTGGGATTTAGCACCCCTTGATTTTATAAAATTAAAAGAAGTATTTAATAAATGGCAAACAGAACTTAAAAATGAAGGCTGGAATAGTTTATTCTGGAACAATCATGATTTACCACGTATAGTATCAAGATGGGGAAATGATAGTGAAGAATATAGAGAATTAAGTGCTAAAATGTTAGCTACAATACTTCATATGCAAATGGGAACGCCATATATATATCAAGGTGAAGAATTAGGAATGACTAATGTAAAATTTGATAGTAT
Source organism: Clostridium sp. CCUG 7971 (assembly GCF_017590215.1). GTDB lineage: Bacteria > Bacillota > Clostridia > Peptostreptococcales > Peptostreptococcaceae > Faecalimicrobium. The sequence goes on along the minus strand of NZ_JAFFPK010000146.1, from coordinate 8,300 downwards.
AGATGATTATAGAGATATAGAACTTTTGAATATGTATAAAGAACGTTTATCTAAAGGATACAAAGAAGAAGATATAATGAAGTCTATATATGTTAAAGGAAGGGACAATGCAAGAACTCCTATGCACTGGGATGACAGTGAAAATGGAGGGTTTAGTAAAGCTAAACCTTGGATAAAAGTAAATCCAAATTATAAGTATATAAATGCAAAGAAAAATATAGAAGATAAAAATTCTGTATTTAATCACTATAAAAGATTAATACAAATAAGAAAAGAAGAAGAAACTGTTGTATATGGGAATTTTGAACTTTTATATAAAGATCATAAATCAATTTTTGCTTATATAAGAGAATTAAACAATGAAAAAATATTAGTAGTAGCAAACTTTTATGGTGATAATGAAGAATTTATACTAGATAAAAATATAGATTATAAAAATTGTGAAATTTTATTAAGCAACTACAAAGATTCTAATAATAATATAGAAAAAATTAATTTAAGAGCTTATGAAGCTATAATATATAAACTTTCGTAAAAATTATAAAGTTTGGGGGGACACAGGATGAAGAAGATATGGTGGAAAGAAGCAGTGGCATACCAAATATATCCTAGAAGTTTTATGGATAGTAACGATGATGGAATAGGGGATTTACAAGGAATAATACAAAAACTTGATTATGTAAAAGATTTAGGTATAGATGTAATATGGATTTGTCCAATGTATAAATCACCAAATGACGATAACGGATATGATATAAGTGATTATCATGAAATAATGGATGAATTCGGAACTATGAATGATTTTGACGAGTTACTAGATGAAGTTCATAAAAGAGATATGAAACTTATAATAGATTTAGTTATCAATCATACATCTGATGAACATGAGTGGTTTATAGAGTCAAAATCATCAAAAGATAATTCAAAGAGAGATTGGTATATATGGAAAGATGGAAAAGAAGATAAAGAACCAAATAACTGGGAAGGTATATTTAAAGGATCGGCTTGGGAAAAAAACGAAGAAAGTAGGCAGTATTACTTACATTTATTTAGTAAAAAGCAACCAGATTTAAACTGGGAAAACAAAGAAGTAAGGTATGAATTATATAAAATGATAAACTGGTGGCTAGATAAAGGAATAGATGGATTTAGAATAGACGCTATAAGTCATATTAAAAAAGAAGAAGGGTTTAATGACATGTCAAATCCTAATAATTTAAAATATGTACCTTCTTTTGAAAAGCATATGAATGTATTTGGAATTCAAAATTATTTACAAGAATTAAAAGATGAAACATTTTCTAAATACGATATAATGACAGTAGGAGAAGCTAACGGAGTAACTATAAATGATTGCTGTGAGTGGGTAGGAGAAAAAGATGGTAAGTTTAATATGGTATTTTCATTTGAACATTTATCACTTTGGAATCATGACAACAAAAAATCCTTTAACATAAGAAAATATAAAAAGGCAATGAGCAAATGGCAAGAAGCGCTATATAATAAAGGATGGAATGCCCTTTTTATAGAAAATCATGATCAACCAAGAATAGTATCAAATTGGGGAAATGATAGTACTTATTTAGTAGAAAGTGCTAAATCTTTAGGTATGTCATACTTTATGCAACAAGGAACACCATTTATATATCAAGGTCAAGAAATAGGAATGACAAATATTACTTTTGATAGTATAAATGATTATGATGATGTTGGAACCAAAAATGAGTACTATCATGATTTAGAAAATGGAATAAGTGAAAAAAATGCACTTAAAAAAGTTTGGATGTCTTCAAGAGAAAATTCAAGAACTCCAATGCAATGGAATAATTTAAAAAATGCAGGATTTAGTAAATCCGATAAAACATGGTTTGGTGTAAATCCAAATTATAAAGATATAAATGTAAAAAAACAAGAAAATGATGAAAATTCAATTCTTAATTTCTATAAGAAAATGATAAAAATAAGAAAAGAAAATGAAGCTTTAATATATGGTAAAAATAACTTACTTATGATTCATGACGAACAAATATATGCATATGAGAGAGTACTAAATGATGATAAATTTGTTATAATATGTAACTTAACTGATAATGAAGCCTTATATTATCACGATGAAATAACTTTAAAATATAATGATTTAGTATTATCAAACTATGAAGTTGAAGTTCATGATGATGTAAATAAGATACAGTTAAAGCCTTGGGAATGTAGAATGTATAAAGCAAAGTATCCTAAAAGAGAAAAAGAAAGATTATTAGATGGAGAACTTTATCTGGCATTTTATAAGGAATTATTTGATGAAAGACAATTTGCTAAAGAAGCTTTATATGATTTTAATAACATGAGACCGAGTAAAGTTGAAGAAAGAATGGATATAATAAAATATTTATTTGGATCAAGTGGTAAAAATATATTTATGGAACAGCCATTTATGTGTGACTATGGATATAATATGCATATAGGGGAGAACTTTTATTCAAATCATAACCTAATGGTGCTTGATTGTAATACTATAAAAATAGGTGATAATGTTATGATAGGTCCAAATGTAAAGATATTTGCAGCGGGTCATCCAGTAGATGCAGAATTTAGAATTAGTGGTCTTGAGTTTGCACAAGCTATAAGTATAGGAGATAACGTATGGATAGGTGGAGGTTCTATAATTAATCCAGGTGCCAATATAGGAGATAATGTTGTAGTAGCATCAGGAAGTGTGATAACAAAAGATATTCCTGAAAATGTAATAGTTGGAGGTAATCCCGCTAAGATTATAAGAGAAATAACTGAAGATGATAATAAAAGATATTATAAAAATAAATTAATAGATAGAAGTATATAGTTTTATTTGAAAATGGATGGTGATTACACTATCCATTTTTTATTTATATTACAATAATATTACAAAATTATCCTAAAAAGTTAATTTTATATCTACAAATGATATATTTATAGTAGAAATTATATATGAGGGAGTTTTACTATGAGTAAAATCAAAAGATTAGTAGTATCAATAGTTATAAGTATTTTAATTTTAGGTGGAGGAGTTATATGTTTTAATAACAGTAAAGATATTAAGCAAGATACTAAAATTTTAAGTCAATCTTCAAATAAAATTCAGAAAGAATTAGTTAATAGACTTAAAGATACAAAAAAAATACAAGTATACCATAATTACCACGAAGAAAATCTAGATAATATTAAACCTGTTACCATTACTGACAAAGATATAATAAGTGATTTTATAGATTTACTAAGTGTCACTCATAAAAATAAATCAAAAGATATGGGTGGAGGCAGTGTCAATAATCAAAAACTCGTATTTATATTAGATAATGGAAATATAGAAATATATTATACTTATGATAGTTTATATGAAATAGGATATATAAATTACAATGGGCAAACGATAGATTTACCGTATGATTTTTTTAGACTTATATCAAATGTGGAGATGTATTCGCCAAAGAAATCAAGCATCCCAAGAGATGTAGAACAGTTATTTGAGAAGTATAATTGGACTCCAAGTTTTTTAGTAAATAAATATAAATATCTACTTCCGAATGATTTGATATATGCACCAGAGAAAGGTATAGATGAAATTTATTGGGCATATAATCTGCAATTTTCTAAAAGTATAGGTTTGGATTTTTCAAATTTATTAGGTAAAGAAATAGAAGTAGAAGTATATTATTTATTAGAAGAAATGCCAAAGTTTACGCAACCAATAGTAGATACCACAGCAGTTATTCTTAGATATAATGGTAATATTGTAGGTTCATATATAGATTCTGGCATCTTAAACAGAGCAATTTCTAGTTTAAACAGACAATCATTTAAAGAAATAACAGGTGATAATATAGAAGACTTTATAATAAAAAAACACATAAATGAAAATAGTAAATTAAATAAAGAAATGTCTAAAAAAAGTAATGAAGAACTTATAAAAATCTATTATGATTCTATGTACAATAAAGATGTAGTTACACATTTATCTACTTTAGATATAGGAAAAATATTAAACTATATGGATACATATCCGAATAATAAACGTTTATTTAATGACATAAACTTTGAAGACGAACTATTTGCGAATTCTAATGAAACAGAAGTGCTAGAGGTAAAAGAAGATGATGTAGAAAATGGACAATTAAAGAATTTCAGAGTGAAAATTAATATCAAAGAAAGTAATAATATAATACAAGAAAAAGGTATATACGATGTGGTAATTGTAATGAGAAAAAATGAAAATGGGACGTATAAAGTAATTTCTGTAGGTTTTTAATTTAAAATTTTAAGTTGACAATTATAAATAAAACAATTACTATGTAAGTATAAAAACTTAATAAATCTTCAGGGCAGGGTGAGATTCCCTACCGGCGGTAAAGCCCGCGAGCCTTAAAAGGCATGATTCGGTGAAATTCCGAAGCCGACAGTAAAGTCTGGATGAAAGAAGATGATATAAAAAGATATAAAACTGTAATTTTATGCAGTATAATTATATTGATTTGACTGTTATGCTCTGAAATATTTATATATTTCAGAGCTTTTTATATAGCATAATTATACTTTACTTAATTAACTAGTAAAAGATAATTAAAAGCTATAATTAATTTTACGAATATTCAAATAATAATGTATCGTAGAATAATTATTTATCAGTTGAAAAATAATTATATATTGTATAAGTTTATAATATGTTATCTAGCCCTAAGTTATTAGCTTAGGGCTTTTGTTTTTACAAATAATTATATATTTTATGTTATCAGCCAAGTAGATTTTTATATAAATATTAAAACATAAGTTTAGGGGGATAAAATGGATAAATTTTATATGAATCTAGCACTTGAATTAGCTAAAAAGGGAAAAGGAAAAGTTAATCCAAATCCTATGGTAGGAGCAGTTATAGTAAAAGATAATAAAATAATAGCTCAGGAATACCATGAAGAATATGGAAATAATCATGCAGAAATAAATGCCATAAATAATGCTAAAGAAAATTTAGAAGGTTCAACTATGTATGTAACTTTAGAACCATGCTCTCATTATGGAAAGACACCTCCTTGCGTAGAAAAAATAATAGAAACTAAAATATCTAAGGTTGTTATAGCATCTCTAGATCCTAATCCATTAGTATCTGGGAAAGGAGTAAAAAAACTTGTTGATGCAGGTGTAGAAGTAGTAACGGGTATTTTAGATTATGAAAATAAAAAGCTAAATGAAGTATTTATGAAGTATATAGTTAAAAAAATTCCTTTTGTAATAATGAAATCAGCAATGTCTTTAGATGGAAAAATATCAACAAGAACTGGAGAGTCAAAATGGATAAGCTCTGATGAGTCAAGAGAAAATGTACATAAGTTAAGAAATGAAGTAATGGGAATTTTAGTAGGTGTAAACACAATAATTCAAGATAATCCACAACTAACATGCAGATTAGAAAATGGAAAAACTCCAATAAAAATAGTAGTAGATAGTAATCTTAGAATTCCGCTGGATTCAAAAGTTATAAAAGATGCTCATAACAATAGAACAATAATTATAACTACTTCATTGGCAAAAGAAAGTATAGTAAAAGAACTAGAAAATAAAGGGGTAGAAATTATAATAGCAGAGTCAAAAGATAATAGTGTTGATTTAAACGACATGGTGAAAAAATTAGGGCAGTTAAATATAGATAGCATACTTCTAGAAGGAGGAGCTACGCTTAACTTTTCAGCTATAAAAGAGGGTATAGTAGATAAACTACAGGTTTATATAGCTCCAAAATTAATCGGAGGAAAATTATCTAAAACTCCTATAGGAGGCAATGGAATAGAAAAATTAAAAGATGCTTACCAAATTAGAGATATTAGCGTAAAAATGTTAAGTGAAGATATTTTAATAGAAGGATATTTATAAGAAAGTGGGGGGGAAAATGTTTACAGGTATAGTTGAGGAGATTGGAACTATTGTAGGTATAAAAAAAGGAGAAAAATCAAGCAGACTTACTATTAAAGCTAAAAAAGTTTTGGAAAATACCAAGTTAGGAGATAGTATATGCACTAATGGAGTATGCCTTACAGTAGCAAATGCAAGTTTTAATTATTTTGAAGCAGATGTTATGAGCGAAACTTTAATTAAAAGTAATTTAGAGATACTAAAAATAGGAAGTAAAGTAAATTTAGAAAGAGCTCTAAGACTTGAGGATAGACTAGGTGGTCATATAGTAAGTGGACATATTGATGGAATAGGCCAAATATTATCAATGGCTAGAGATGACAATGCTGTATGGCTATCTATAAAAGTGCAAGAAGATATATTAAAATACATTGTTTACAAAGGGTCAGTATCAATAGATGGGATAAGCCTAACAGTAGCTTATGTAGATGATAATTTATTTAAAGTATCAATAATTCCACATACTGGAGAAAATACTATATTACTTAATAAGAACATAGGTGAAACTGTAAATCTTGAGTGTGATGTAATTGGAAAGTATGTAGAAAAACTTTTAGGGTTAGCGCCTAAAAATCAAAAGTCAAAAGAAGATATAATATCAATAGATTTTCTTAAAGAAAATGGATTTTATATATAAAAAAGTCTAGGGAGGTTTAAAATGTTTAAATTTAATAATATAAAAGAGGCCATTGAAGATATTAAAAATGGGAAGATGGTAATAGTAGTAGATGATCCTGATAGGGAAAATGAAGGAGATTTACTAATGGCAGCAGAAAAAGTAACTCCAGAATCTATAAATTTTATGGCAAAGTATGGTAGAGGCCTTATATGTATGCCAATGGAAGAAGATAGATTAAAAGAGCTAGAGATATATCATATGGTACAAAATAATACTGATAATCATGAAACTGCATTTACAGCAAGTATTGATTATATAGAAACTACAACAGGTATTTCAGCATATGAAAGAGCTTTAACAATACAAAAAATTTTAGATAATAAATCAACATCGAAAGATTTTAGAAGACCGGGGCATATGTTTCCATTAATAGCTAAAAAGGCAGGAGTACTTGAAAGAAATGGTCATACTGAAGCAGCTATAGATTTATCAAAACTTGCAGGATTAAAGCCTGGAGGGGTTATTTGTGAAATTATTAAAGATGATGGAACTATGGCTAGAACACCGGATTTAATGGAATTTGCAAAACATCATAATTTAAAAATAATAACAATAAAAGACCTAGTAGAGTACAGAAAACAAACTGAAATAATTATTGAAAGAGCAGTAGAAACAAAAATGCCTACAAAATATGGTGACTTTAAGATATATGGATTTGTAAATAAAATTAATAAAGAGCATCATGTAGCTTTAGTTAAAGGTAACATAGAAGATGGTAATCCAGTACTAGCGAGAGTACATTCTGAGTGTCTAACTGGTGATATGCTAGGATCTAAAAGATGTGATTGTGGGCAACAGTATGATGCAGCAATGAAAAAAATAGCTGAAGAAGGAAGAGGTATATTATTATATATGAGGCAAGAAGGAAGAGGAATAGGCTTAATAAATAAATTGAAAGCTTATGCACTTCAAGATCAAGGCCTTGATACAGTAGAAGCTAATATAAAGTTAGGATTTAAAGCGGATATGAGAGAATATTCAAGTGCAGCACAAATTTTCAAAAACTTAGGAGTACAAAAAATTAAATTATTAACTAACAACCCAAGAAAAATTGAAGAATTATCATCTTTTAATATTGAAATAGTAGATAGATTACCTATACAGATGAATCATAACGAAGTAAATGAATTTTATCTAAATACTAAAAAAGATAAATTAGGACATATGTTAAATTATTAAACTTAAAATATACATAAAAGGAGAAAAAGGATGAAAATAATAGAAGGAAATTTAGTAGCAAAAGGAATAAGGATAGGTATAGTAGTAGGTAGATTTAATGAATTTATAGTTTCAAAATTATTAGGTGGAGCATTAGATGGATTGAAAAGACATGGACTTGAGGAAGAAAATATAGAAGTAGCTTGGGTACCAGGTGCATTTGAAATACCTCTGGTAGCAAAAAAGATGGCCAAAAGTAATAAATACGATGCAGTAATTTGCTTAGGAGCAGTTATTAAAGGGTCAACACCACACTTTGATTATGTTTGTGCAGAGTCATCTAAAGGGATTGCTTCAGTATCATTAAATACAGAAATACCAGTTATATTTGGAGTATTAACTACGGACTCAATAGAGCAGGCAATTGAAAGAGCTGGAACTAAAGCTGGCAATAAAGGATATGATGCTGCGGTTAGTGCTATAGAAATGGCTAATCTTTTAAAAAATTTAGCTAAGTAAATAAAAA
>NZ_JAFFPK010000145.1 GCF_017590215.1 Clostridium sp. CCUG 7971 | reverse complement strand
ATAGCTTCACTTATATCATGTGTAACTAAAATTGCAGATTTATTTTCATTTCTTATAATTTTATAAACATCATCACTTACTAAAAGTCTTGTTTGATAATCAAGTGCAGAGAAAGGTTCATCTAAAAGTAAGATATCAGGATTTACTGAAAGAGTACGAATAAGTGCAACTCTTTGTCTCATACCACCAGACAATTCTTTTGGATACATATTTCTAAACTCCCAAAGCCCATAAGTTTTCAAAAGTTCTTCAACTCTGGCTATTGCTTTTGGTGTTTTTTTCTTTTGAATTTCAAGACCTAGTGTTATATTGTCCATTATGTTTCTCCATTCTAGTAAATGGTCTTTTTGAAACATATACCCAATATTTCCATTTACGACTACATCTCCATTAGTTGGTTTTAAAAGTTTTGTAAGAATGTTTAAAATTGTTGACTTTCCACATCCAGAAGGACCAAGAAGTGTTAAAATTTCTCCCTCATTTAAAGAAAAATTCATATCATTTAGAACTTGTAGCTCCCCTTCTTTATTGTAGAAAGTCATCGAAAGATTTTTGACTTGTACTATATTACCCAAGTTGTCACCCCCAGTTAAAATTGAAACTATACTCTATAGTATTAAATTTGAATGGGATTTGTACCAGTTTGAGGTTGTTAATTACGTTTAATAGATAAGAAATTTGATAAGTGTATCTTATAGAAAATAACAAAGTAGAATGATTTTCTAGCGACTTGTTGAAATTAGATTAAATTGCTAGAAATTTATCTTGATAACTATATCTATGAAAAATTAAAGAAAAAGAAAGTTTAGGTAGTTGTAATTTGCTGTAAAGTGGTGTAATATAATGTGTGATATGAAAAGAAAATATAAAAAAACAAATTAGTATGTAATCAATTGTAGAATATTTTAATTTAAAATGAAATAGTTAATTTAAAATAAAAAAATAATTTAAAATCATAGAAGGAATACGTAAATCCATGTAGAATATTATATATAAATAAAACTTTATATTAAAGTTTTGTTTATAAAAACATACACATTACTATTAATAAAAGGGTGGAGATATATGTTTAAAAATTTAATATGTGCTAAAGAGGAAAGCGTATACACAATAAAGATAGCCAGAGAAAAATATCTAAATGCACTAAATGAAGAGGTATTAAAAGAATTAGATATGGCTATTGATATCATCAATAATGATGAAGAAATTCATGTAGGTATAATAACAGGAGAAGGAAAGGCTTTTGTAGCAGGGGCAGATATAGAAGCTATGAAAGATATGAACTTTGAAGAAGCAAGAATATTTTCAAAAACAGGAAATCGTTTGTTTAGGAAAATAGAAAACTGTGAAAAACCTATAATAGCAGCAATAAATGGATTTTGCTTAGGAGGTGGATTAGAACTTGCTATGAGTTGTGATATTAGAATAGCAAGTACGAAAGCAAAATTTGGACAGGTAGAAGCTAACCTTGGAATATTACCAGGATTTGGTGGAACTCAACGATTGCCTAGAATTGTTGGGGTAGGTAAAGCGAAAGAGCTTGTATACAGTGCACAAATAATAACCTCGAAAGAAGCATTAAATATAAATTTAGTTAACAAAGTTGTAGAACAAGAAGATTTAGTGAAAGAATGTGTAGAGATGGCTAAACTTATTTCATCTAAAGGACAGTTAGCTATAAGATATGCTAAAAATGCCATAAATAGAGGTTATGAAATAGATATAGATAGTGCTATAAACTTAGAAAATAATCTATTTGGGCTATGCTTTGCAAGTTATGATCAAGAAGAAGGTATGAGTGCTTTCTTAGAAAAAAGAGAACCAAAATTTAATATACATTGTGAAAAAAAATTAAGTAGTTCATTATAGTTCATTATAATTCATTATAGGGGGAAAAATTATGAAGATAATGGTAATAGGAAGCGGTACTATGGGAAGTGGTATTGCACAAGTATTTATAGCTAATGGACATCAAGTAATACTTAGGGATTTAAACAATGACAGCTTAGAAAAAGGAATCAAAACAATAACAAAAAGCTTAGACAGGAAAGTAGAAAAAGCAAAAATAACAGAAGAAGAAAAGAATGAAACTTTAAGTAGACTTTCAAAAACTATAGACTTAGAAGAAGCTAAAGATTGCGATTTAATAATAGAAGCTATAGTTGAAAATATGCAAATCAAAAAACAACTATTCAAAGAATTAGACAAAATATGCAAGGAAGAAACAATATTTGCAACAAACACATCATCATTGTCAATAACAGACTTATCAATAAGCACGACTAGAGCCGAAAAGGTAATAGGAATGCACTTTTTCAATCCAGCACCAGTTATGAAATTAGTAGAAGTAATAGACGGTATGCTGACATCTAAAGAAACTCACGACACGATATATAAATTATGTACACAATTAGATAAAACTCCTGTAAGTGTAGCTGAAGCACCAGGATTTGTAGTTAATAGAATATTAGTACCTATGATAAATGAAGCAATAGGAATATTTGCAGAAGGTATTGCAAATGTAGAAGATATAGATAATGCAATGAAATTAGGAGCAAATCACCCAATAGGACCACTAGCTTTAGGGGATCTTATAGGTTTAGATGTATGCTTAAATATAATGGAAGTACTATATAGTGAATTTGGAGATTCAAAATACAGACCTCATCCACTTTTAAGAAAAATGGTAAGAGCTGGCATGTTAGGGAGAAAGAGTAAGAAAGGATTTTATGATTATAAATAATTAATCACAAAATTCATTCAATAAATCACAAAGCAATCATTGATATTGTCAAGGGGGTAAAGCATGAGGGAAGTTGTAATAGTTTCAGCAGTTAGAACTCCAATAGGATCTTTAGGTGGCTCGCTTAAAGATGTAAGCTCTGTAGAATTAGGTACTATAGCAGCAAAGGAAGCTATAAAAAGAGCTAATATAAATCCTAAAATAATAGACGAAGTGCTAATTGGAAATGTATTAAGTGCAGGTCTTGGACAAAATGTAGCAAGGCAAGTTGCTGTAAAATCTGGTATTCCAGTAGAAGTTCCAGCACTTGCTATAAACAAAGTTTGTGGTTCTGGACTTAGAGCAGTTAGTATGGCAGCACAATTTATAGCTCTTGGAGATTGTGATGTAGTATTAGCTGGAGGCTGTGAAAGTATGAGTAATGCTCCGTATTTACTAAACAAAGGTAGATATGGATATGGTTTAGGGGACAATAAATTAGTTGATTCTTTAGTAAATGATGGATTAACAGATGCTTTTAATAATTATCATATGGGAATAACTGCAGAAAACTTAGCACAAAAATTTGGTATAACTAAAGAAGAACAAGATGAGTTTGCCCTTTTAAGTCAGGAAAAAGCTAAGAAAGCTCAATTAAATAATAGATTTAAAGATGAAATAGTTGAAGTTTTAATACCTCAAAGAAAAGGTGATCCTATAATATTTGATACTGATGAGCATCCAAAGCACAATACTACTATAGAAAAATTATCTAAATTAAAACCAGCATTTAAAAAGGATGGAACTGTTAGTGCAGGTAATGCATCTGGGATAAATGATGGTAGTGCAATGGTTATACTTATGAGTAGAGAAAAGTGTAATGAATTAGGATTAAAGCCATTAGCAAGTATAGTTTCATATGCTTCAGCAGGTGTGGACCCAAGCATAATGGGATATGGACCAGTTCCAGCAACCCAAAAAGCTCTTCAAAAGGCAAACCTAAAGTTAGAAGAGATAGACTTAATAGAAGCAAATGAAGCTTTTGCAGTTCAAGCTTTATCAGTATCAAAAGAATTAAATTTTGATATGGAAAAAGTAAATGTAAATGGTGGTGCAATAGCACTTGGTCATCCAGTAGGTGCTAGTGGGTGTAGAATATTAGTTTCTTTAATACATGAAATGCAAAAGAGAGAAGATGTTAACCTAGGGCTTGCTACACTTTGTATAGGTGGAGGACAAGGTACTAGTTTAATAATAAAAAAATGCTAATATAGTATATTCAAAAGAGGGGAGATATTTATGGAAAAATATGAATTATTAAAACAGATGTATAGAGAGTTTACGGTAAATGAGGTAGCTCCTATAGCACATGAAATAGATGAGGAAGAAAAGTTTCCATATGAAACAGTTGATAAAATGGCTGAATGTGGAATACTAGGAATACCTTTTCCGAAAGAGTATGGTGGAGAAGGAGGAGATTACTTAGGATACACATTAGCTGTTGAAGAACTTTCTAAAGCTTGTGGAACTACAGGTGTAATAGTATCTGCTCATACTTCACTAGGAGCTAATCCTATATATGAATTTGGTACAGAAGAACAAAAGCAAAAGTTCTTAGTGCCACTTGCAAAAGGTGAAAAATTAGCTGCTTTTGGTTTAACTGAGCCTAATGCAGGTACAGATGCATCATCTCAACAAACTACTGCAGTTTTAGATGGAGATAACTATATATTAAATGGAACTAAGGTATTTATAACTAATGCAGGTCCTGCTGATATATATGTAGTTATGGCTATGACTGATAAATCTAAAGGAACTCGTGGAATATCAGCTTTCATAGTAGAAAAGGGAACAGAAGGATTTACTATAGGTAAAAAAGAGAAAAAACTTGGTATAAGAGGTTCTGCAACTTGTGAACTTATATTTGAAAACTGTGTAATACCTAAAGAAAATTTATTAGGTAGAGTTGGGCAAGGATTTAAAATAGCTATGAAGACACTAGATGGTGGACGTATAGGTATAGCTGCACAAGCATTAGGAATTGCTCAAGGTGCATTAGATGCTACTGTTGATTATGTAAAAGAAAGAAAGCAATTTGGTAGAAGTTTATCGGCTTTCCAAAATACTCAATTTGAACTTGCTGATATGAAAACTAAAATAGAAGCTGCAAGACTTTTAGTATACAAAGCTGCTAGCAAAAAAGATACAGGAAAACCTTATAGTGTAGATGCAGCTATGGCAAAACTTTATGCATCAGAAGTGGCAATGGAAGTTACAACTAAAGGAGTACAACTTCACGGAGGATACGGATATACTCGTGAATATGATATAGAAAGAATGATGAGAGATGCAAAAATAACTGAGATATACGAAGGAACAAGTGAAGTACAAAGAATGGTTATAGGTGCAGATTTACTTAGATAAATTAGATGAGGCGAATTTTTAGGAGGGAAAAATATGAATATATTAGTTTGTGTAAAACAAGTACCAGATACAACAGAAGTAAAATTAGACCCTAAAACTGGTACATTAATAAGAGATGGGGTTCCAAGTATAATAAACCCTGATGATAAAGCAGGAATAGAAGAAGCAGTAATATTAAAAGAAAAAATGGGTGCAACAGTTACAGTTCTAACAATGGGACCACCTCAAGCTAAAAATGCGCTAAAAGAAGCAATAGCGATGGGTGCTGATAGAGCAATACTTCTTACAGATAGAGCTTTTGCAGGAGCTGATACATTAGCTACTTCAAAAACTATAGCAGGAGCTATAAAGAAGTTAGATTATGATTTAATAATAGCAGGAAGACAAGCAATAGATGGAGATACAGCACAAGTTGGTCCTCAAATAGCAAATCACCTTGATATACCATCTATAACTTACGTTGAAAAATTAGAAGTAGAAGATGACCATGTAATAGTAAATAGAGCTTTTGAAGATGGATATCAAGTTATAAAGGCAAAGATGCCACTTCTTATAACTACTTTAAAAGAAATGAATACTCCAAGATATATGAGAGTTTCTAGAATATATGATTGTATGAGAGAAGATAAAATAGAAACTTGGAATTTAAAAGATATAGATGTTTGTTTAGAAGAGATAGGACTTAAAGGTTCTCCAACTAAAGTTAAAAAGTCATTTACTAAAGGAGTTAAAGCTAAAGGAACACTTTATAATGTAGATGAAAAAGAAGGAGCAGCTATAATAGTAAATGCCCTTAAAGAAAAGTTTATAATAACTGAAGCTAAGGCTTAAAAAACTAAATAATTTGACGAAATATTTCTCAAAGAGTAGTAATTATAGGAGGGAAAATAATGAGTGTAATGATTTTTGTTGAACAAAGAAGTGGTGAAATACAAAATGTTTCTTTGGAATTAATAGGAAGAGGTAAAGAGTTAGCAGATAAATTAAATAGTAAAGTAAGTGCAGTACTTCTTGGACACAATGTTAAAAGTTTAAGTGAAGAACTTATACAATATGGAGCAGACGAAGTAGTTTGTGTTGATGATGAAAATTTAGATGTATATGTAACTAATACATACGCTAAAGCACTTTGTGAAGTTATAAATAAAAAAGAACCAGAAATCGTTTTAGTAGGAGCTACTACAATAGGTAGAGATTTAGCTCCAAGAGTTAGTGCTACTATTGAAACAGGTCTTACAGCAGACTGTACATCACTTGAAATAGATGATGAAAATAATGGACTTTTAATGACTAGACCTGCATTTGGTGGAAATATAATGGCTACTATAATATGCCCAAATCATAGACCACAAATGAGTACTGTAAGACCAGGGGTTATGAAAAAGTTAAAAAAAGATACTGCAAGAACTGGAAATATAGAAAACTTTGTAGTAGATTTTAGTGAAAATGGTAAAAACGTAGAAGTATTAAAATACATAAAAGAAACTGTAAAGAGTATTAATATAGAAGATGCTAATATACTTATATCAGCAGGAAGAGGAGTTGGCTCTAAAGAAAATATGGATGCTTTATATGAATTAGCAGACATATTAGGAGCTGAAGTAAGTGCTTCTCGTGCTGTAGTTGATGCAGGATGGGTTGATAAATCTCGCCAAGTAGGTCAAACTGGTAAAACTGTAAGACCAGATCTTTACCTTGCTTGTGGTATATCAGGGGCTATACAACATTTAGCTGGTATGGAAGAATCTGAATTTATAATAGCTATAAATAAAAATAGCGAAGCACCTATATTTGAAGCTGCAGATGTTTCAATAGTGGGAGACGTTAATAAAGTTGTTAAAAATTTAATACAAGAATTAGCATAATAACTAAAGCTTACTAATTGGTGTAGGTCTAGCTTTAAAAGGCCTACACCAGTTAATAAATATATAAATAATCATAAAGGGGGAATTTAACATGAAAGCAATGATAAGAATGAGAATGGGAAGTAATGATGCTCATTATGGTGGAAATTTAGTAGATGGCGCTAAGATGCTTCAATTATTTGGAGATGTAGCAACTGAACTACTAATACAAAATGATGGTGATGAAGGATTATTTAAAGCTTATGATAGCGTAGAGTTTTTAGCACCAGTGTTTGCTGGTGATTATATAGAAGCTGTTGGTGAAATAGTTAATGTAGGAAATAGTTCAAGAAAGATGGTATTTGAAGCTAGAAAAGTTATAGTGCCAAGAACTGATATAAATGAATCAGCAGCAGAAGTTTTAGAAAATCCAATAGTGGTATGTAAAGCTAGTGGAACTTGTGTAGTACCTAAAGATAAACAAAGATTATAGTTATTTAGGGGGGCTTTAATATGCAAAAGGTTATAATAACTGCAGCTATATGTGGTGCAGAAGTAACAAAAGAACATAATCCAAATGTTCCATATACTGTTTCTGAAATAGTAAGAGAAGCAAAGTCTGCATATGATGCTGGAGCAAGTATAATACATCTTCATGTAAGAGATGATGATGGAACTCCAACTCAAGATATAAATAGATTTAGGGAATGTATAGAGGCTATAAAGGTTGAGTGCCCTGATGCAATTGTTCAGCCTTCAACTGGAGGAGCAGTTGGAATGAGCAATGAAGAAAGAATCCAACCAGTAAATTTATCTCCTGAAATGGCAACTCTAGACTGTGGAACTTGTAACTTCGGTGGAGACGAAATATTTGTAAATACTGAAAATACAATAAAAGAGTTTGGAAAGAAAATGATAGAATTAAATGTTAAGCCAGAAATAGAAGTATTTGATAAGGGTATGGTAGATATGGCTATTAGACTTAACAAAAAAGGATTTATAAATGATAACATGCACTTTAACTTTGTAATGGGGGTTAATGGAGGCATAAGTGCAACTTATAGAGATTTAATGTTTATGAGAGAAAGTATACCTCAAAATGCTACATTTACAGTAAGTGGAATAGGAAGATCTCAATTTGATATGGTAGCTTTAAGTATATTATTAGGTGGGCATATCAGAGTAGGATTTGAAGATAATGTATATATGAAAAAAGGGGTGCCAGCATCTTCAAATGGAGAATTAGTTAAAAAGGCTGCAAATATAGTAAGAGAGCTTGGTAGAGAAGTAGCTTCACCTAAAGAAGCTCGTGAAATACTAGGTTTAGAGGTTAATATATTAAGCACACAAGAAGCTTAAACTATCTAGGGGGGATAAAATGAGCAAAGTTATATCTGTAGAAACATTAAAGAATCTTTTTAAAGATGATATGACTATTATGGTAGGTGGATTTTTAGGATGTGGAACAGGAGAAATTCTTATAGATTCACTTATAGAATCTGGTGCTAAAAACTTAACTATAATAGGAAATGATACTTCTTTTGTGGATAAAGGAATAGGAAGACTTATAGTAAATAATCAAGTTAAAAAGGTTATAGCCTCTCATATAGGAACAAATGCCCAGACGGGAAGACTAATGAATGAAGGCAAATTAGAAGTTGAATTATCTCCACAAGGAACACTTATAGAAAGAGTAAGAGCAGGTGGATTTGGTCTAGGCGGAATATTAACTCCAACAGGAGTGGGAACTTTAGTTGAAGAAAATAAAGAAAAAATAACTGTAAATGGTAAAGAATATTTATTAGAATTACCACTAAGAGCAGATATAGCACTTGTAAAAGGTAGTGTCGTTGATTCATTTGGAAATACAGTTTATAGGGGAACTACTAAAAACTTCAATCCAATGATAGCTATGGCAAGTGATTTAGTAATAGTTGAAGCTGAAGAATTAGTGGAATCTAAAGACTTAGAAAAAGAGATGATAATGACTCCAGGTGTAGTCGTAGATTACATAATAAAGGAGGCGAAATAAATGAATCCTAAAGAGATTATAGCTAAAAGGGTAGCTAAAGAATTTAAAAATAATCAATTAGTAAACTTAGGAATAGGACTTCCAACATTAACAACAAATTATCTAGAAGAAGGTATAAATGTAACTTTCCAATCAGAAAATGGAATGGTTGGTATGGGAAAACTTGCAAATGAAGATGAAGTAAATCTAGATATAACTAATGCAGGTGGTCAATTTGCAACAATAAATGAAGATGGAGCTTTCTTTGATTCATCAATGTCTTTTGGGCTTATAAGAGGAGGACATGTAGATGTAACAGTACTTGGAGCTTTAGAAGTAGACCAATATGGAAATCTAGCTAACTGGATAGTTCCTGGGAAAACGGTTCCTGGGATGGGTGGAGCTATGGATTTAGTAGTTGGAGCTAAGAAAGTTATAGTTGCTATGTTACACACTGTAAAAGGAAAATCTAAGATACTTAAAGAGTGTACTCTTCCATTAACTGCAAAAGGTGTAGTTGATATGATAATAACTGAATTTGCTGTTATGGAAGTAACAAAAGAAGGTTTAGTAGTAAAAGAAATAAGTGAGGATATAACAATTGAGGAATTAAGGGCTATGACAGAGGCTGATTTAATAATCGCCGATGATTTAGTATATAGAAATGCACAAACAGTATAAAAGGGGGATTAGTCATGAAAGGATGTAAATACGGAACACACAGAGTTATAGGGGAAAATGTACTTCCACAACCAGCTAAAAAAATAAATAATGATATGAATATTTATGATAATGAAATATTAATAAATGTTTCTGCTTTAAACATAGATTCAGCAAGTTTCACTCAAATAGAAGAAGAATGTAATCATGATGTAGAAAAAATAAAATCAAAAATATTAAGTATAGTAGAAGAAAAAGGAAAAATGCAAAATCCGGTTACTGGTTCTGGTGGGATGTTAATAGGAACAGTAGAAAAAATAGGCTCTGATTTAGCAGATAAGACAGATTTAAAAATAGGAGATAAGATAGCAACACTTGTATCATTATCATTAACTCCATTAAAAATAGAAGAGATAATAGATATAAAAGCAGATATAGATAGAGTTGAAATAAAAGGAAAAGCTATATTATTTGAAAGTGGTATATATGCAAAATTACCAACAGATATGGAAGAAAATTTAGCATTAGCAGCACTTGATGTTGCTGGTGCTCCTGCTCAGACACAAAAGTTAGTTAAAGAAGGAAATAGTGTTTTAATACTTGGGGCTGCTGGTAAATCTGGAATGCTTTGTTGTTATGAGGCTAAGAAAAAAGCTGGTAAAAATGGAAGAGTAATAGGGCTTGTTAGAGATGAAAAACAAGAGAAGTTCTTAAAAGAAAATAATCTTGTAGATGAAGTTATAACTGTAGATGCACAAAATCCTAATGCAGTTTTAAACAAGGTATTAGAAGTAAATGAAGGAAAAGAAGTAGATTTAGCTATAAACTGTGTAAATGTTCAAAATACAGAAATGAGTACAATACTACCTGTTAGAGATGGCGGAATAGTGTACTTCTTCTCAATGGCAACAGCATTTACAAAAGCTGCACTTGGTGCTGAAGGTGTAGGTAAAGATGTAGATATGATAATAGGAAATGGATACACAAAAGGTCATTCAGATGTTACGATAGCTGCTTTAAGAGAAAGTGAAACAATAAGAAATATATTCAAAAAACTATACGTATAAAATATAAGGGGTGGGGATTATGGAAAGAAAAATATTTACAGACGTTAGTAATGAATTATGGAATGATTGGAAATGGCAAGTAAAAAATAGAATCACAACAGTTGAAGAATTAAAAAAATATATACCACTTACAGAAAGTGAAGAAGAAGGGGTTAAGGAATGTCTTAAAACTTTAAGAATGAGTATAACACCTTATTATTTATCATTAATAGATCCAACTAATGCAAATGACCCAATAAGAAAGCAAGCTATACCAGTTTCAAGTGAACTTAAAGTATCAGATGCTGATTTAGATGATCCACTTCACGAAGATGGAGATTCACCAGTACCAGGACTTACTCATAGATATCCAGATAGAGCATTACTTTTAATAACAGATCAATGTGCAATGTATTGTAGACACTGTACTAGAAGAAGATTTGCTGGACAAAATGATGGAGCTCAACCAGTTGATAGAATAGATAGAGCTATAGAATATATAAGAAATACTCCAGTTATAAGAGATGTATTATTATCAGGTGGAGATGCACTTTTAATGAGTGATGAAAAATTAGAATACATCATAAGCAAGTTAAGAGAAATACCACATGTTGAAATAATAAGAATAGGAAGTAGAGTTCCAGTTGTTATGCCACAAAGAATAACTGATGATTTAGTAAATATGCTTAAGAAATATCATCCAGTTTGGTTAAATACTCACTTTAATCATCCAAATGAAATAACTGAAGAATCTATAGAAGCTTGTAATAAAATGGCAAATGCAGGTATACCTTTAGGAAACCAAAGTGTTTTATTACGTGGGGTAAACGATTGCATGCATGTAATGAAGAAATTAGTTAATGATTTAGTAAAAATAAGAGTTAGACCATACTATATTTACCAATGTGACCTATCTACTGGAATAGAGCACTTTAGAACTCCAGTATCTAAAGGTATAGAAATAATAGAAGGTTTAAGAGGACATACATCAGGATACTGTGTACCAACATTTGTTGTAGATGCACCAGGTGGTGGAGGTAAGACTCCAGTTATGCCAAACTATGTAATATCTCAAAGTTACGATAAAGTAATACTTAGAAACTTTGAAGGTGTTATAACTACTTATACAGAACCAACAAACTACAGTCATATATGTGAATGTGAAGTTTGTAGGGGTGAAAAAGAAGTTCATAAGGTAGGAGTAGCAGGTCTTTTAAATAATGAAAGAATGACACTTGAACCAACTGAATTAGATAGAAAGAAAAGAGAGTTAAGCGCTCATTTAGGTTAATAAAAACTAATACTAAGAGATATTATAGGTTA
>NZ_JAFFPK010000144.1 GCF_017590215.1 Clostridium sp. CCUG 7971 | reverse complement strand
CCCTTAGAATCCATTTATTTGAATTTTAAGGGCTTTAACTTTATTTTAAGTTATGATTTTTCTATTAGTTCTTTAATCATAGGATATATTACTTTAAATATTAAATACCCTATAATAGCTCCTAAAACATTCAGAATAATATCATCAATATCTACCGATCTGTAATTATATCCTATGATGGTATTTATTATAAATTGAGTTAGCTCTATGCATATACTAAATATAAGTCCTGCAATAGTAATTTCTTTTAATTTTATATGTTTTTTTAATATTGGCGCATAAAATCCAACTGGAATGAACATGATTATGTTTCCTATTATTTGCTTTAAAGATGCCATTAAGGCATTGTTTTTCATATCCACAATTAGATTTTCATATGTAGTTTTTAAAGGGATAAAATTATTAAGTTGACCTAAGTTATATGTTATATTTAATTGTATTTCTTCGGGTTGAATTGGAATAGGAAATATCGTTATACCTATAACTAAACATATATATATTCCGAAACTATAACATAGTATTTTTTTTATATTAGTATCAAACTTAGCAAATTTAAAAAATAGTAATGTATAAATTAAAAGAAAAGGAATTAAAAAATATTTGAATAAAAACATATATTAGATCCTCCGAATTCTAATAAGATCTTGTTCCGCCACCTTCTACATACAATCCATCTGATTTTTTCCAAAATTCAACTCCATACCTTTTACCTTTCTTAACTTTAAAAATCTCTGTACCTTGCTCATATTTTACAGGGGCATAGTCTACAAGTCCACCATCATCGTTATATACTTTAATAACAAATCCATCAGATCCTCCGAATGATCTAGTGTGTGTAGCAACGTATAAGTCATCTTTTGTAGAATAATTATATCCTATTGTCAACTGATGCTTAAATTTATAGGAAAAGCCTTTTGATGCTGCATATATTGAGGCAGGTATTAAAAACCCACTTAATAATAATGTTGTTGCCATAATTTTTTTTGCTTTCATAATGAAGTCTCCTTAAATATTAATAAAATGTAAATTCCATATTTGACCAAAGAGATATGATAATATACCAATAATTAGAACTACTGGAATAATATATTTTTCTTTGAGTAATTAATATAGCATAAAAATATTTAAATATATAAAAAGTGGATTGAAATGGATTATTTTGGGATTGAAATAAAAAAATTAATAAAAAAAATTAATAAAAAAATAAAAATTTAAAAGAAGTTATTGTTATAAATTGTAAATAAAGTTAAAATATGAATATAACAAAATAAAAAAGCACTCAAAAGAGTGCTTTATATTTAACTTCGGTTCTCTAAATCGTTTGGCGACGATTTAAGGTAACTACAGGTAGTGGAATACCATGAAGTTAAGGAATTTAGCCTTCGTCGGATAGCAGGAACTATCCTCGGAAAGTTGACCCAACCAAAGTAGTTTATGTTATTAATATATACATAAGTATATAAGTATAAACACTTTAAGTCAATATAAATTAGACCT
Source organism: Clostridium sp. CCUG 7971 (assembly GCF_017590215.1). Taxonomy (GTDB): domain Bacteria; phylum Bacillota; class Clostridia; order Peptostreptococcales; family Peptostreptococcaceae; genus Faecalimicrobium. The sequence goes on along the minus strand of NZ_JAFFPK010000144.1, from coordinate 2,753 downwards.
TAACGCTCTAGGAATTTCCCTAGGGCGTTTTTTAATTTCAAAACTGAATATATTACATAAAAAATATAGTGGAATACCTAGAAAACCACTTAAAAAAGACTAGCCGTAGTGGGGAACAAGGCAAAAGACCAAGGTCGCAACAGCTCGGCGATATAAGATCCTTCAACTTATTTTGTATTGTCGTCATTGGGTAAAACGCATCAAGCCCAAGTAAAATATATGAGGTGCGGGGGATAGCGATTCATAGAAAAACTACAATAAAATTTCTATGAATGTGGCTCGAGTTAGATGTCAGTAGTTGGACATGCTAACAGGTAGGTAGAATATAAAACTTTGTAAAAAAGTTTAAGCTAGTTGGCTATGTACTAGTAAAAAGTTACCATAAAACAAGTTGAATCTATAACTAACCTTGTGATCAAAGGATGCCGACGGATTATGTTATAGTTAGGGTTTCCTATGCTGATTTTTCAGTAGGGAAACTCTGCCCATCTACACCTCTGGATTATATTTGCGAGTACGCAAAGTCAAGTGAATTATCGAAAACTTTAGTTCTTTGAAGACTTAAAAAAACAAAAAAACTAAAAAGCAAATAGAACAAAAGAGTTAAAACTAAACACCCCTTTTGGGGTTTCGTTTTAACTCTGCGTTAGCAATAACTGAGAGCCGAAGGTTGAAGGCGTTAGTAGCCGATAGGCTTATGTAATAGTTGTAAAAATTATACTTTTACTTTTTTTATGTATCTACGTTTGCACTCTTAAAGAGAAAAAAAGGATGTCCTATATTATGTAAAAGTATGTAAAAAATATGTACTGTTTTATGTACTGTTTCTTGTAAAATGAGTCATTTTTTGTGCCCATAAAAAATACTAAAAAACACACAGATTTACTAGGCTTTGCCTAGTTGACTTTCGCAGAAAGGCACAAAATCTCCTTATGCTCTTTTTCTCTGAAGGCTCTTGTAGAGGGCTTTTTAATTTTTATAGAAAATATTAAAAGGATTTTGTAATACATTTGTAATATACTACAAATGTATTACAAATAAAATTTGATTACTCTGAGGTAGATAAAATGATTAAAGAAGAATTTTTAGAATTAGATATAGATAAAAAAATTGAGTACCTAAATGAAAAATTAAGTGAAGGTCAAACTGTAATTCGCATTAGAGAAGATCTAGGAATTGGAGAAAAATTTCTTCAAAAAATTGTTAAAGAAAATGGATATAAATATTTTCAAAAAGAAAAAAGATATTACAAAGAAAATACAAATGTATTACAAAAAAATATAACTCATGGAAAAGAAATTTTTGATTTAGATTACAAAGATACCACAAATGTATTACAAAATTATAAAGATGATTTATTAGACATAGTTAAAGCAAAGAAAGAAATATTTGAAGTCATAAATGCTTTTAAAGAAAATAATTTGTATTACAAAGATATTACAAATGTAATAGAAGTAGTTGCTAGTAATGAAATACAAATTAAAGATTTTAATAGTGAAGCAAAAGGAACTTCATTTAGAGTTTATGGTGAAACATTAACTAAATGGAAAGAGTTTTGTAATAAAAATAAAAAATATAATAACCAAGATCTAGTGTCTATGGCATTGGAAGAATACATGGAAAAGTATAAGTAATATTTAAATAAACAACCGTAAATCATGGTTGAAAAATACAACAGAATCTTCTTAGGATGAAAATAATAAAGTTAAGGATAAATAGGCTATGTAGTTTCAAAATAAGTCTTAAAATCGAAAATAGGGCTTTATTAGCTAATAAAATAAAGAAAGGGCGAACTTAATAAAATTAAGTTTGCCCTTTCTTTATTTTTAAAGATATTTAAAGTGTTGAAAACACTAGATTTATTTAAACTATTCCCTAAACGTAAATTTTAGGTATTGTTACCGTATTGGTAAATATTTACATATTTGTTATAATAATTAAATCAAGTTATAAATAAAGGCGAGTTATAGATTATGGAATGTAAAAAGTGTAAAAATGAAATGAAGAAAGTAACTTTGCAACTGGAGCTGTCCCAACACAACCGTATCTATGGTATAAGAAAAAAGAAGTAATGTTTCTTGCTATGTTTGCGTTGAATGTGGAAAGATAGAATTAATAGCGGATGAACCACAGATATTTAAGAATATTTAACTAGTTCATAAACTGAAATTTTAAGACTTGTTAAAACTATAAACTTTATTCTAATGTATTTAAATCTATTATAATTATTGGAATTTAAACAAAGCAACTAAGGGTTGCTAATATTCTCTTATTACGTTCTTTACAATTTATTAGCATTAAATCAATAATAAGTTATTAAAACTTTAGAGAGGATACAGAGATGAAAATTCAAGAAAAGATAAAGAAAAATAGACAAAAAAACAATTGGTCACAAGATGATCTAGCCAAAAAATTAAATATATCAAGGCAAGCTATATCCAAATGGGAAACAGGTGAATCTATACCTGATGTAGATAAATTAGTTCTTATGAGTGAAATATTTGACATTACACTAGATGAACTAATTAAAGGTGAAAAACCAAAACAACCACTTATTGTTGAAGAAAAAAGTAAAAAGGGAAGAACTATAGGGGATTTTTTATACTCTCATTGGTGGTTATTTACAGGAATGATGTGGTATTTTCTATCAATATTAGCACAAAAATGGACTTAAAAATTAAATTAGTTCTAAAAACTTATTTCGAGTAGTCTAGTAAAAAAGCCCTTAGAATCCATTTATTTGAATTTTAAGG
>NZ_JAFFPK010000143.1 GCF_017590215.1 Clostridium sp. CCUG 7971 | reverse complement strand
TTTTTATTTATATGTATTACAAAGCTTATTTATTTTTATTATAAATTTTCATTGTTTCCTCTATATGATTTATATATTCATCTGTAAGATTGACATTATAGTTATTTTTTAATTTCATTATAGCTGAATAACCTATTTTAAATGCTTCCTCATGATATAGCATAGTCTGTTCATAATCTCCTTTCATTGCGAACTCAGTTGATTTTATTTGAAATTCTAAACCTTGACTTACTTGTACTATAGCAGATTTTAAGTTATTATCTTTTATATTTTTAAGTGATTTTTTAGAATAATTTTTCATTTCATTTTCATATATAGACATTTCTCGATTATAAAATTCTTTCTCATTTATTTTTCCTTTATTATAATCTTCATCTAATTCATTAATAAGACTATACCTATTATTTAAATTATTAGATACCATATCTAAGGCTTCATCATCATTTAGCTTTTTTAGTGAATTAAAACCAAATAAAGATATAGTAGTAAGTATAAATATTATCAGTATAAATGCTTTTTTCATTTATTCACAACCCTTCATATAATATTATATTTAGAGTATATGTTATTTATAATCTACTATTCCAGATGAAGTGAAATTAATTAGTGTAAATTTTGTTATTTATAAAATTTTAATTTTACTAATTAAAAAAAGAGAGTAGCTAAACTCTCTTTAAATATATTATATCTATTTGTAAATAGCTTTTATAGGGTCTAGCCTAGATGCTTTAAATGCAGGTATAATACCAAATATAACACCTGTTACAACTGTAGTTATGCTAGCAAAGAAGAAACTATTTATGTTAGGTATAGCTTTAAATGGAAGATAATTTGATGCATAGTTAACTACTATAAATCCTACGATTATTCCAAGTATTCCTCCGCATACTGTTATAAATACAGCTTCAACTAAAAACTGAAACATTATAGTACGAGGTTTAGCTCCTATTGCACGTCTTATACCTATTTCTCTTTGTCTTTCCATAACAGAAACATACATTATATTCATTACACCAATACCACCAACAAACATTGATATAGCAGTTATTAAAGTAACAAATTTATTTATAGTAGATATCATATTATGAAGCTCTTGAGTAGATTCAGATGGATCGTCAGTTTTATAGGAACCATTTATATCAGGATGAAGTTCAGAAAGTTTACCAATAATATTATTTGCAACTTCAAAAACATCATATCCTTTAGAAACAACTAAATCTAGGGCATATATTTCTTGAGAATAATTATATTGATTAATTAATCCATCTAAAGCTTTTTTAGGCATATATGAAGTAACATATCCTTCCATAGGATTCATATTGTATATAGATTTATTCTCATCAGATTTATTAGAAACAGAACTTTCATCTACTATACCAATTATTTCATATATTGTACCATTTATTGAAATACCTTTACCAAGAGCTCTTTCAGGATTATCAAATAAATCAGTTGCATTTTGCATAGTAATGATAATAACTTTTCTATTAGCATCATCTAAAGAAAAGCTTCTTCCATATATAGGATTTAGCTTAGTATCTTTTTTTAAATCAGCAATATCGACATAAGTAGTTTTTTTATCATAAGTAGCCTCATTAGAATATGTTGAAGCAAAGTCAAAATCATCCTTACTAGGTCCTATTTTTTCAACACCTTCAGTAAAAGATAGTTGTTCTATATCTTCACTAGTAAAAGGCTTTAAAAATATACTCATATTCGTCATACTATAATCAGCAGGTTCAAAATGAATTCTTGCTTTATTAGGGTTTACCTTATTAACTGAAGTTTCTACTTCTTTTTTTAGCCCATTACCAATAGAACTGACCAATATAACAGAAGTAATACCCATAATAATCCATAAAAGAGTTACAAAAACTCTAAGTTTATGTCCTTTTAAATTGGCTAAGGTACTTTTAACTAAATTCATGATTTACACCTCCAAAGATAACACACCATCTTTAAGTCTTACAACTTTAGTAGCATATTTTACTAAGTCAGCATCGTGTGTAACCATTATTATAGTTTTACCTTGATTATTTAAATCTTTAAGTAAATTCATAATTTCTTCACTTGTCTCACTATCTAATGCACCAGTGGGTTCATCTGCAAATATTAGTTGAGGATTATTAACCAATGAACGAGCAATAGCTATACGTTGTTGTTGACCACCAGACAGTTGAAGAGGCGGTTGTTTTATTTTATCAAGCAATCCCACTGATTCTAGTTTTTCTTTTACAATTTTTTCTCTTTCAGATTTATTCAAAGATGCATCGTAAATAAGAGGCAATTCAACATTTTGATAAACATCTAAAGTTTCTATTAAATTAAATTGTTGAAATACAAATCCTATATTTTTATTTCTAAATGTAGAACGTTGATTTTCATTTAAGTTAGTTACATTTTCACCATTAAATATATAATCACCATCATCAAATTTATCTAAAAAACCTAAAACATTAAGTAAAGTAGTTTTACCACTACCTGATTTACCCATTATCATTACAAATTCACCAGATTCTATCTCTAAGCTAAGTGATTTTAGTACATGAAACTTTTCTTTTCCTACTTTATAATACTTTTGAATATTTTCTAATTTAATTATATTACTCAACTTTTTCAGCCATCCCTTCATCATTAGAAGGAGTATCACCCGCATTTATAGCATCTCCTTCTTTCATACCTTCTGATGGGTATCTAACTAAAACATCATTTTTATCAAGGCCAGATTTTACAACAGTAAGTTCTTCATCAGTGCTTGCTATTTCAACTATTTGTTTTTTTAGAATTCCGTTTATACTTTCAAATACATAAGGTTTATCATTTTCATCTCTTAATATACATGATGTTGGTATTTTAGATAAAGAATCTCTAATTTCGATAGAAGCTTGAACATGGAATCCATTTACTAGACCTTCTTGGTCATCAAATGAAATGCTTATATCGTAATAAGATAGAGAACCTTGACCACCCATATTCATATCATTAGCTTGAGATGAAGGTCTATCAGATATAAAGCTTATTCTTCCGGTTACTTTTTTATCTGTTGAAAATACTAAAACATTAACAGGATCATCTATTTGAAGTTTAGATAAATCTTGTTCACTAGCTTGGCCTTTCATATAATATTGGTTACTTTGAAGTGTAATAAATGAAGTAGGCTCAGCTGCATTTTCAGATTTCTCATTTAAATATACTTTTCCATCAAATGGAGCATAAGTATTTATATAAGCTTTTTTATCTAAAGTTGATATTTGAGCATTCAGTTTACTAATTTCTGTGTTTATAAGAGGGTCATCAGAACTATTAGATTTCTTTAGTTCGCTTACTTGAGATTTTAGACCATCGATTTCATTTAAAACAGCATCATTTTTACAAGTAAATAAAAGGTCTCCCTTTTTTACGATTTTTCCATTTGTAACATTTAATTTACTTACTTCACCTTCTGAAGATGGATTAAAATCCTTTGATTCAGTAGGTAAAATTTTACCATTTATAAATACTTTTTCATTATCTGCGATAGTATAAGTTTCAATATAATTTTCAGTTTCTCCTAATTTTTCATTATTAATCTTATTTTTGTTGTAAATAAATATACCTGTAGCTAAGACAATTATAGTTATAACTCCAGCCCCTATTAATACCTTTTTGTTTTTTAATTTTTCTAAAAAAGACATATATTCCTCCTAATGTAAATAATACTCCAAGTAAATTATAGGACTAAATATTACTAGAAGTCAAAGAAAAATAAGAAATAAATCAATATTGTAATTAAGTTGACAATTTTAAAAGATATATTATAAAATTTTATAGAAAAAAATATAAAAAAATATCGAAAATTTATAATTTTAATAAAATAAAAAGAATTAGCGATAGAGCTAATTCTTTAATTAATTATATTTAACCTTATTATAAACTCGCTATATTCACCATAAGAAGAATTGACTTCAATATCGTGATTTAGCTTAGAGCAGAGTTCTTTTACCAAGTATAAACCAAGCCCTGTAGATTTAGCATTATGTCTTCCATTATTTCCAGTAAATCCTTTATCAAATATTCTAACTAAATCTTCTTCTTTAATACCACATCCAGTATCTTTTATTTTTATCAAAATATAATTTGATAAAATCTCTCTAGTTATAGAAATAGAATCACCTTTGTCTGTATACTTTAGAGAATTTCCGACTAATTGATCAAATATAAATAAAAGCCATTTTTTATCAGATAAAACAGTATAATCTAAGTTATCTAATGATAAACTTATTTTATTTGATATAAAGTATTTAGAATACTTCTTTATTATTTCTCGAATAATTAGTTGAAGATTTACCTCCTGAACTAGGAAATCTCTATGGAAATCATCAAGCCTAGAAAGATAGAGAACTCTTTCAACTGAATTTTCAATTCTCATTACTTCATTATCTATTTCATCTAAGGTTTTCTCAAAGTATGGATTTTCATTTTGCTCTATTATAAGTTTCATTATAGCTATAGGCATTTTAATATCATGAACCCACATGTCCATTATTTCTTTGTTTTCTTTTACTTTTGTAGAATTATTGTCAACAAGATTTTCAAATTTTATTTTATAATCATTAATAATATCTAGATAAATCTTTTCTTCCATAGATATTTTAAATATGCTTATTGAATTAATATTATCAAAATTCAAGCTTTCATCTAATAAATTTAAAAATTTATTTTTCCTAGAATAACTAATAAATAAATACAAAAATAAAAGTACTAAGTTAAGGATTATTATATAAGAGACTGTGTCAATTAAAAGTTCATTAATAGGAGAAAGTAAAATGACAGATATAGTAAAAAATAAAAATATAAAATTAAATAATAATAAACCTTGTTGGTCTTTTAAAAAATCTTTAAATTTCATTTATTCACCTAATCTTAAACTATACGATTATATAGCCTAAACCTCTCTTAGTTTCTATAAAGTTTTCAAGATCAATATCTTTTAATTTACTTCTTATTCTATTAACATTTACAGTTAAAGTATTATCGTCGACAAACCAATCACTATCCCATAATTTTTTCATAAGCTTATCCCTACTTACTATCTGAGATTTATGCTTCATAAGTTCATGAAGTATTTTTATTTCATTTTTAGTTAATTCTATTGATTTATCATTATAGGTAATAAGTGCAGTTGATAAGTCAAGAGTAACTCCATTATGAACTATTTTATCAGATGACTTATCGGAAAAATTATAAGTTCTTCTAAGTAGGGCATTAACTTTGGCAACCAATACATCTATTGAAAAAGGTTTTTGAATATAATCATCAGCGCCTAAATTTACACCCATAATAACGTCCATATTAGAGTTTCTAGATGATATAAATATTATTGGAATTTGAGAGATTTTTCTTATTTCATTGCACCAATGAAAACCATCATAAAAAGGTAGATTTATATCAAGCAAAAGTAATTGAGGATTGAAATTTTTAAATTCTTCAACTACATTTTCTAGGTTTTCTATTTTATAAACATTATGCCCCCATCTAGATAAACCTTCACAGATTTGATTTTTTAGGGCTGTATCATCTTCTACAATCATTATTTTAAACATTATTACCTCCATATTAAGTACTGATTTATTTTAAATATACGTATATTTTAAACATAAATTAGAGAAAAATGAAGAATTTTTAAAAATACTTACGAAATTGTAAGGTATACTTAATTTAATTAAATGGTTAAAAATATTTCGTAGATATATAATAAGTTCATAAGAATTTTATAAGGAGGATAAAATGAAAGATATATTAAGGGTAGAAAATGTAAGAAAGGAACATGGAAAAAGGAATACTAAATATGAAGCCCTAAAAGGGGTAAGTTTTAAAGTGAGAAAAGGAGAATTTGTTGGTATAATGGGGGCATCGGGAGCTGGTAAATCAACTTTACTAAATATTATATCTACAATAGATACTCAAAGTAGTGGAAAAGTTTATATAAATGATAAAGATATAAAAAATATGAATCAAAACCAAATAGCGGATTTTAGACGAGACAATTTAGGATTTGTTTTTCAAGACTCAAGCTTACTAGATACACTTACAATTAAAGAAAATATAATGCTACCATTATCTCTTAAAAATGAAAAAGTAAAAACCATAGAAGATAGAGTAAAAGAAGTAGCAAAATCACTTAATATATTAGAACTATTAAATAAATACCCATATGAAGTTTCGGGAGGACAAAAGCAAAGAGCAGCAGTATGTAGATCAATAGTAGGGAAACCATCATTAGTACTTGCAGATGAACCAACTGGAGCTCTTGACTCAAAATCAGCAAGAGATCTTTTACATACGTTTAGTCATTTAAATAAAAATGAAAAAGTAACTATACTTATGGTAACTCATGACCCAATGAGTGCTAGTTATTGTGATAGAATTTTATTTATAAAAGATGGAATTATTTTTACAGAACTTATAAAAGGGGATAGCACAAAGGAATTTTATCAAAAGATATTAGGTACGGTAGCCATGCTTGGAGGCGTTGATAGAAATGAATTTATTTAGTATTTCCTTTAAAAACGTAAAAAATAGTGCGTCAAATTATATAATGTATTTTATATCTATAGTATTTAGTGTATTTATATATTTTACTTTTAAATCTATACAATATAATGAAGTTTTATCTATATTAGGTAAGACAAAAAGAACTGGAATTAATTCGGCAGCCATAGTTATAGCATTTTTCTCATTTATGTTTGTATATTACTCAAATGCTTTCTTTTTAAATAGAAGAAAAAAAGAAATTGGAACATATAGTTTATTAGGAATGAGAAAAAATCAAATTTCAAAAATGTTTTTTTATGAAACTTTAATAATCAGTACGTTTGCAATAATACTAGGGATAACTTTAGGATTTTTATTTTCAAAGCTTATGACTATGCTACTTGTTAAATTAATGGGAGAAATTGTAGTAGTTAAGATGACATTAAATATAAAATCATTAGCTAGCACTATTATAGTATTTTATTTAATATTTACATTAATTGGAATAAGAAATACATTTGGAATACGACAAAAGAAACTTATTAGATTATTTAAACAAGAACCTGAAGTTAAATCTTATAAAAAGCCATCTGTGTTATTAGGCATTTTAGGTATAACTTTAATAATAATAGGATATATTATGGCGACAAGTAAGATGTTAGAAATGGAAATTATTTTAGCACCACTTATACTGATTTTTATAATACCAGGCACATTTTTATTTTTTTCAAGTGTGCTTTCTATAATATTAAATACAATCAAGAAAAATAAGATTTTTTATTATAAAGGTATAAATTTAGTTGCATTTTCAGGGCTTAGTTATAATATAAAAAGTAACTCAAAAATATTAGCTACAATAGCAATTTTAATAGCCACGAGTGTTACTATTTTGGGATTCAATATATCATATTATTACACTATTAATCAAGGTATTAGAGAAAATTATAAATATAGTTATAACATAAACGCTGAAAATGATTATGTAAATAAAGAAGTAGATAAAATATTAGAGAAGTATAAAAATAACATAACTCTTGATAAGACAATAGAATTAATAGATACAGAAACTAATTACATAGACATAATGTACTATGGCATTAAACAAGAAACTAGAGATAATATATCTATAATGAAAGAAAGTGATTTTGTAGATATACAATATAAAGAAGAAAATTATGAAAAATTAAAGTCAGATAAATATATATATTATTCAAATGATACATACAAAAAATATAGGTATAAATCTCTTGAAGGTGAAACTCTAAATATAGAGAAAAATAAGCTTAAAGTACAAAATGAATTTTATGAACCTATGGTAAATGAAGGATCAACATATAATATAGTTGTGGTTAGAGATAATGTATATAATAAATTAGAAAAAGATAATGAAAGTAGAAAATTAAGAATAATAAATATAAAAGATATGGATTCATTAGAACTAGCAGATAAATTAGTGAAAGTTGTTGAAAATAATATTGAAAAAAATTATCCATTTAATATTACATCTAATATAAAATCACATGCAGAAACTATGCAAAGCGGAGGATTGTTGTTATTTATAGGAATGTTTTTATCAGCTGTATTTTTACCTTGTACAGGAAGTATAATATTATTTAAACAATTATCTAGTATATATGATGACAAGAATAGATATATAACTCTTAAAAAAATCGGAGCAAATAATAAAGATATAGAAAAAATATTATCAAAGCAGTTAAAATTAATATTTATACTACCACTACTAGTAGGTACAATTCATAATTTATTTGCAATGATTATAGTACAAAAACTTATACAGAGAAATATACTTGTACCGATTTTAATAACATTAGTTATATATTATATAGGATATTTTATATATTATTTAGTAACATTAAAGTATGCTAAAGATATGTTAATAAATGAAATATAAAATTATATTTGGTAAATTAAAATAAAGAGGATAATTTATATCCCCTTTATTTTAATTTATTTTTTAAGCTGTAAATTCTATTTCTGGACTTACTGTATTATCTAATTTTTTCATAAGGATATTACGTTTTGTACCACACGGATTTTCTCTTTGAAGTTGAACTTCAAATCCTAAGCTTAATATTGTTTTTTGGCTATAGATATTTTCAATAGCTACGGCCGTTACTATATGGCTTTTTCCTCTATCTATAGATTCTTGTATTCTAGTCTCAAGTAGTAATTTATGTAATGCGTTTCCACGATAAAGAGGGTCTACCATTACATAACCAGAGATATACGTTGAATCTATTTCGGTTTGACTTAAATTCATATCATAGAGATTATTTAAATAATTGCCACTTGGAACTTCACACATGGCTGATGCTATTAAAGTCTCTTCAATATAACATCCTATTATAAAGCCACCATTAGCTAAAATATCTTTCAATTGGAGTGTATCACGAAACTTAAGCCAATTTTTATTATCTAGGGTAACGCTTACCCTATTATATAAATTAGTAATGTCATTAAAGTTGGCCTCTGTAATAAAGCAAACATCAGCGTATAAGTTTTCGCAAAGTTCTCCATTGAACTTAGATAATTTTACCTTTTTTATCAAAATAGACACCGGTTGTTCACATAAGTTCGCTACACTTATGCAGTTCTCTTAAGTAACCACATTGGCGATTACTTTTATGAACTTCTCATATTTTCACATGAGAGCAGACTATTTCTTCACCCTCGACATTACTCGTTAGGGGCAACCTACTTCCACTATCAATAGCTTATAGTGTACGACCTATCGGTCTAGTCGTTGAAGGTTTCCCTATTCGGGACTTCCCTGCATGAACATCCATTGTACTAGCACTTAGGGTTTAACCATATGCCATCCTAAGACTTTTTTCTACTTTCGTTCCGTCACGCTTAAAGCTATTCGCTTTTACGTTGTGGCACTTAGGCTTTAGGAATTATCTGCAATTCAAGTTGTGTCCTATGCAGATTTCTCTACATACGAGGCTTAAATCGTTACCTCTTTTCGTAATTAAGGAGAATAATCTCCAGTTTATATAAATTTATAAAAATGCTAACTATATTTTTATAAATTTACATAATGTAAATTTTATAATAAGTATTATAACATAATACTTAGAAAATTGAATTATATTTTACACACTTTTAACAAAAAAAACGAATATTTATAAATATGTATAAAAAATATCAATAATATCCAAAAATAATACATATTTTTAATAAAAATATAAAGTAGAATATAAAAAAATATATAGGAAAATATAAATGTATATAATTATATTAAGGAGTATTTTTATGATAAAGCAAAGAATAATTACTAAGAAATTAATTTTTTTATTTTGTTTATTTATTATATCAACACTAAGCTTAGGTATGAATAAGTTAGAAGATAATTTAGATGGTAAAATATTTAAAAATATTTACATAGAAAATATAGATGTAGGTAAAATGAATATTCATGAAGCTAGTAAACAAATTAGCAATACATACAAATTAAAACCTATAAACATAAAATATATTTCTAAAAAATGGACTATAAACCCTAAAGACATAAAGTTAGATTACAATATAGATAAATCTTTGCAAAATGCATATTCATATACAAGAAGTGATAATAGTAAGGAAAATTTAAAGAGAATTTTTAATCTAACATTTAAAGAAAAATATAAGATAGAACTTATAGCAACTTATGATGAGATAGCTTTAAGCAAACTTATAGAAAATATATCTAAAGAAATAAATAGAGAAGTTAAGCAAGCATCAATACAAGTAACAGAAAGTTCTCAAATACTAAAAACTCCATCTAAAGAAGGTATAGAAGTAGATATAGTAAAATTAAAAGAAGAAATATATAATATGTTAGATAAAAAAGATATAAAGGAAATAGAATTACCCACTCGTATAATAAAACCTACAACAACAACAGAAGATGTAGATTCTGTTAATACAATTTTAGGGCAATATAGTACTAGTTTTAATGATAATACTCCAAGAGGTAGTAATATTCATGTAGCAGGTCAAAGTACTAGTGATATACTTATAATGCCTGGAGAGACATTTTCATACAATAAATCTACAGGAGCTAGAACTTGGAGTAATGGATATAAAACTGCAAAAGTAATAGTAGGTGGAAGGTATGTAAACGGAGAAGGCGGAGGAGTATGTCAAGTTTCAACAACAATATATAATGCTGCCTTATTGGCTGGCATGGAGATAGAAGAGGTTCATAATCATACATTTGCATCAAGGTATGCACCTAGAGGAAAAGACGCAGCAGTATCATATGGATATACAGACTTAAAGTTTAAAAATCCTTTTTCTCATCCGATTTATATAAAGAATATAGTTAGTAATGGAGCTATAACATCAAAAATATATGGGTGTAAACAAGATAGAGAAAAATTATATATAAGAACTGAAGAAAAATACAATAAAGATAAAATAAATGTAAAGACATATAGAATATATTTAGATGAAGAAAATAATAAAATAAGAGAAGAATTAATTGCTGAAAGTAAATATAAGATAAAATAAAGCTAGTCAAAATGACTAGCTTTATTTTTATATAAATTTTAATTATTAATATACTTTTCGAAAACATATCCAAAATCTCTAACACTATATTTATTCTTAGAAGATACTAACCATTCAAACACATATTCATTAATATTTTTAAAGTTTTCCTCTAAATTAATGCCTTCAATACGATTAGATGACATAAGCGTAGCTGTTGTACGTATTGATTCATTAGTATAGTTTAATAAGATTTGATTATCTCTAGTAATTTCAGATATTTTTATTAAAGCTTTATATAAATCTTTTAACTGTTCTAATTGTTTTTTATCAACATCTATAGAAAAACTTTTTTGACCTATTGTAAACTTAATCTCAACGTCTAAGTCTATAGTTCCGGCAGTCTCTAAAGAAACATCAGATATATTATTAAGGTAGTAATCATAACGATATAAATTACGTTTTTTACTAATAGCATTTTCTCCATCAATATGAATTAAAGCTTTGTTAGTAAAACAATATTCATCAGATTTAGATTTTATAAGGAAATATATTGTTTCTCCATCCTCATGCATTATATAATCATCTGAATCCACTTTTTTATAGTCTTCAGGTCTTATTATCATACCTATATCACTTATACCAAGTGCATCGGAAGCAAACTTTTTTAACATGTGTAAACTCCTTTTGAAAATGTAATTTTAATTAATAAACTACTTAATTGAGTATTATTATAACATATATGTATAAATAAATATAAAAAGTTTATAATTGTTGTTTAGAGCAATTATCACCGGGTATATATAAGTTATAACAATGAATAATTAAGTTTAGATGAACTGAAATAAATTATATAGAAATTAAAATAAAAACTAGGAGGATATAAATATGAAAAAATTTGTTTGTACAGTATGTGGATATATATATGAAGGAGAAACAGCACCACAAGTATGTCCAGTATGTAAAGTAGGACCTGAAAAGTTCGAAGAAATGAAAGGTAACATGGTTTGGGCTGATGAACATAGAATAGGGGCAGCTCAAGGAGTAGATGAAGAAATATTAGAAGGATTAAGAGCTAACTTTGTTGGAGAATGTACAGAAGTAGGAATGTATCTTGCAATGAGCCGTCAAGCTGATAGAGAAGGATATCCAGAAGTAGCAGAAGCTTACAAGAGAATAGCATTTGAAGAAGCAGAACATGCAGCTAAATTTGCTGAATTATTAGGAGAAGTAGTAGTAGCTGATACTCAAGCTAACTTAAAAGCAAGAGTAGAAGCAGAATATGGAGCAACAGAAGGAAAACTAAAAATAGCTAAAAAAGCCAAAGAACTAGGTCTTGATGCTATACATGATACAGTACATGAAATGTGTAAAGATGAAGCAAGACATGGTAAAGCATTCTTAGGATTACTAGAAAGACATTTTGGAAAAAAAGCATAGATTAAATAAAAAACTGCCTTTAA
>NZ_JAFFPK010000142.1 GCF_017590215.1 Clostridium sp. CCUG 7971 | reverse complement strand
ACACATCTTAATACTCTTTTTCTTTAAAATTTATGCATTTGGAATAAAATGGTTTCATTAGAATGAACTTTAAAATTAGACTTTTTATTAGAAATCATATTATAATAGAAAATGTAACTAGATATAAAAGAAAAATAGTTTTTTATGTATTATAAAAGGATATATTAAAGTAATATCTAAATATATATAGTATATAGACAAATTTTAATGTAAGGAGAAACAAAAGAATGAGTAATATGAAAAAGAATATATATATTGGAATTGGCATAGTAAGTGTAATTGTAATATTATTCATAGGGATGACTATAACTAAGATAAATGGGCAAAAGATAGTTAAAAATACATATATAAATGGTATCAACGTTGGAGGGTTAACAAAAGAAGGTGCTAAAAGTGAATTAGAACAAAAGTATAGACTGAAAGATTTGGATATTTCATATTTAGATAAATCGTGGCAAGTTCCATCTAAAGATATAGATCTTTCTTATGACTTAGATAGTACTGTAGAAAATGCATATAAATTAAATAAAGAAAAAAATTTTATGGAAAATATATATAAGACTATCAAATCAGAACTTGGTCAAAAAAATAATTTAAACATAGCTATAGATTATAATAAAGATAAGTTAAAAAATCGTATAGAAAATATAGCAAGAGATATAGATATAGATGTAAAAGATGCATCTATAAATATAAGTGGATCAAGTATAGAAATAAATGACTCAAACAGTGGCTTAAAAGTAAATGTTGAAGAAAGCTTAAAAAATATTGTAAGAGAGCTTGAAAAAGGAAATACAAAAGAAGAATTGGTAGTTACAAAAGTAGAGCCAAGTATAACAAGGGAGCAATTGCAGGAAGTAAACACACTACTTGGAAGTCATACAACAAAATTTGATTCATCTGTATCTGGGAGAAGTACAAATATAAAATTAGCAGCAAACAAATCAAGTGATGTATTATTAATGCCTGGAGAGAGTTTTTCTTATAATGAACATACAGGCATGAGAACTACAGCAAATGGGTATAAAAATGCACCAGTAATTGTACAAGGGGTTGTACAAGAAGGTGTAGGAGGAGGGGTCTGCCAGGTATCATCAACTCTTTACAATGCAGCATTATACTCAGGGGTAAGTTTTATTGAACTAAAAAATCATTCAATACCATCTACTTATGTATCAAAAGGAAGAGATGCAACTGTTACAGATTCGGGAATAGATTTTGTATTTAAAAACACACTTGAACACCCTATATATGTAAAAAATTATGTATCAGGAAATACTGTTACATGTCAAATATATGGTAGTTCTAAAGATAAACAAAACATACAAATATCAACAAGTATAGATGGTGTATCTGAAGCACCTATAAAAAAAGTAGAAGACCCTACTATTTTAAAAGGTGAAGAAAAACAGTTAGAAAAAGGGAGAAACGGATATACAGTATCTACATACAGAATATATAAAGATGAAAATGGAAATGTTACAAAGAAGGAAAAAGTAGCAACATCATATTATCCTAAAAAACAAGGTGTTATAGCAGTGGGAACTATGGAAAAACCAGAAGAAAAGCCACCAACAGAAACTCCAAAGCCACCAGTAACAACGCCGCCAGCGACAACACCACCAGTAACACCACCACAACAACCGGATACTCCAAATCCTCCAGCAGAAGTACCACCGGCAGAAAATACACAACAGCCAAATCAAGAATAAGTAATTTATAAACATAAAATTGAAAATTTTTATATAATTTATATAAACTAATAAATAAAATAGCCTTTGTTAAAACAAAGGTTATTTTTATTTAATTAGGTGAGGAGGTTATTATGGAAAAATTTAAAGAAATAGATTATATATTAGAAAAGCAAAAAAAATATTTTAATTCTCAAGTTACTAAGAGCTCAGACTTTAGAGTAAGTCAGCTAGATAAATTATTAATTTCAATTAAAAAAAATGAGAAATGTATATTAAAAGCACTTAAAGATGATTTACAAAAATGTGAATTTGAAGCATATGAAACAGAAATTGGAGTTGTAATATCGGAAATAAAAAGTGTAAGAAGTAAAATTAAAAAATGGAGTAAACCTAAAAAAGTCAAAACACCGGCTCTAAATATAGGATCTAAAAGTTATATATACAATCAGCCATACGGTCTCTGTTTAATCATGGCACCTTGGAATTATCCTTTTCAACTTTGTATGTCACCATTAATTGGTTCTATTATAGGTGGTAACTGTTCTGTAATAAAACCATCTGAGTTAGCACCTAATACATCAAAAATAATAAAAAAATAATAGATGAAAGCTTTAATGAAGAATATATATGGGTTGTAGAAGGTGAAATAGACACAAATCAGTATTTATTAAAAAAAGACTTTGATTATATATTTTTCACAGGAAGCCCAAAGGTTGGAAAAATAGTTATGGAATCAGCAGCAAAAAAATTAATACCGGTAACACTAGAATTAGGGGGGAAAAGTCCATGTATAGTGGATAAAAGTGCAGATTTAGACATAAGTGCAAAAAAAATTGTTTGGGGAAAATTTTTAAATGCTGGCCAAACATGTATAGCTCCAGACTATATTATAGCTCATAAAGAAATAAAATCTAAACTTATAGAAAATATTAAAAAATATATTATAAAATTTTATACAAATGAACCTTTAAGAAGCAATGATTATACAAGTATAATAAGTAAAAATCATTTTGAGAGGTTAATATCTTTAATTGAATATGAAAAAGTAATTTATGGTGGAAATATAGATGAAAATAATTTAAAAATAGAACCTACTATAATAAATAATGCTAATATTAATGATAAAGTAATGGGGGAAGAAATATTTGGCCCTATATTGCCTATTTTAGAATTTGAGAACTTTGATGATTTGATTAAAATTATAGAAAATCATAAAAATCCTCTAGCACTTTATTTATTCACAAATAATAATAAATTTGAAGAAAGTATCATTAGTACAATATCCTTTGGAGGAGGATGTGTAAATGATACTATAATGCATATTACAAACCATAATATGCCATTTGGAGGGGTTGGTTATAGCGGTATAGGATCTTATCATGGTAAGAAAAGTTTTGAAACATTTTCTCATCAAAAAAGCGTTATGAAGTCGTCAAAAATAGATATTCCGATAAAATATCCTCCATATAGTAAAAAAGCAATTAAATTTTTAAAAAAATCATTTGAAATATTTTAAAAATAAGTAAATATATGGAAATAAATGTATAGTTTTGACTTAAAATATCAAATATGGTATCTTAGATATATATTTAAAATGGGAGGCGATTGTTATTTTAGGTAAAAATATCAAACAAGATATAGAAAATATGCCTAGAAAAAGCTTAGATACATCTTTGATAGCAGAAGATAAAAGTGATTTAACTTTTTTTAATATAGATGAAGAAGAAAGCAATGATACATTAAAGGCATTAAAGAAAAGCTATGTTACAACAAACTATAAAGAAGAAACTATACTAAATTTACAAAACACATTAAATAGTGCATCAGATGATACAACGAAAGAATTAAAAATAGAATCATACAAAAGATATAATAATGCACTAGATTTAGCAGAAAAAAATTACATAACGAGTGCATGTGATATTGTTGAAAAAGCATTAGAAGTTAACCCTAAGGATGTTGATATTCTTAATCTAAAGGGATTGCTTAAGTTATTAAAATGTGACTTTTCAAGAGCGTTTGAAAGTTTTTATACAGGTATGTGTTATGGAAATAATGAATTATCTAGAAAATATGTTGATATGTTATCATCAGAAGATTTTAATGTCTTTTTAAGAAGATATAATCATTCTATAAGATTTATAAATGAAGAATTAAATCAAGAATCTATACAAATATTAGATAATATTATAGATGAAAATCCAGAACTTATAGAACCATATGTTATATTATCATTGTTATATGATAAACTTGAAAATATAAAAAAGAGAGAAATTTATTTACATAAACTTAGAGAAATAGATAAAGATAATGAAATATTTGAAGAAAACAAAGAAAGTGATACGGTAGAACCTAAAGAATCATCAAAAAAGGAAGAAAATTCTAAAAAATCAAATAAAAAGGGTCCTTTACCATATATAATTATAGGTTGTTTAGCTATAGGTATGGGAGCGTTTTATTTAAATACAAAAAATAAAATGAATAATCTTGAATCAGAGATTACTAACAAAGAACAAAAGTTAAGTGAAGCAGATAAAAAGTTAGATGAAAAGACTCAGCAATTAGATGATACTAACAAGGAATTAGATAAAGCAAAAAATGAGGAGAAACAATCACCTAAAGAAGTAGTAGTAGTAGCAGATGAGCAAACACTTTATAATGAAGCCTTAAAATTAAAAAAAGAAGAAAAATATGATGAAGCTATAAATAACTTTAAACATGTTATAGATAGTGGAAAATCACAAAAATTTATTTCTGAATCAATATACCAAGTGGCTCTTATAAGTGAAAAAAAAGGAAATAAGGAAGAAGCTATAAAGTACTATAATAAGTATATAAATACTTATACATCTAAGTCAGAGTACTATGATGATGCTTTTTATCAATTAGGTATGTTATATTACAATAATGGAGATTTGGAAAAAGCTAAGAAAACATTCTATGGAATGAGAAGTGAAGTTCCAGATAGTATGTATAATAACTCTAAAGTAAAAGAAATTTTAAAAGAAAAATAAGCATATAATTTTGAAAGAGTATTACAATTATTTTGTAATACTTTTTTTATGTAATAACTATAAAATTAGAAAATAAATTTTTACTATAATAAGGAGGATTGAACATGATACTAGATATTCATGCAGATATATTTACAGATATATTTAATAAAAAAATAAATGGTGAAAGTAATATAATCGAAAAATATCATCTAAATAAATTTAATCAAGGTGGAATAAATGGGGGAATATTTGTATTTTGGACAAAGCCTAATAGCAAATATGATAATTATGAAACATTTAAAAAAATGATGAAATATGCTAAAGATGAAGTTGAAATTTCAAAGAATTATTTATCTATATCTAAAAATTATAAAGAGTATATAAATTCATTAGAGTCAGGAAAAATAACAGCCATGATGAATTTAGAAGGTCTTAGTGTACTAGAAGGTGACATTAGTAAGGTAGAAGAAATATATGACTATGGTATAAGATTTTCTTCACTAACTTGGAATGAAGAAAATGAATTCGCATGCGGAATAAAGGTAAATAATGATTGTGGGATTAAAGAAAAAGGAAAAGAGTATATAAAATTAGCTTCAGAACTTGGAATTGTAATAGATGTATCTCATGCAAGTGATAAAACTTTTTATGATATCTATAATAATACTAAAAAACCTATAATAGCGAGTCATTCTAATTGTAGAAAACTATGTAACGTAGGCAGAAACTTACTAGATGAACAGTTAAAGCTTATTAAAGATACTGGAGGAATAGTAGGTATAAATGCATATAGAGACTTTATACACGAAGAAAAGTCAAAAAAAGATTTGAAAAATCTAATTAATCATATAGACCATATGGTTGACTTAATAGGTATTGATTCAGTATGTTTTGGCTTTGATTATTGTGATTATATAGAAGATGATGTACAAGAAAATATTCATGCAAGAAAAGAAGTAACAATTGGATTAGAAAATGCATCTAAAACTCAAAACATAATTTATGAACTTAAAAATAGAGGTTATAAAGATACAGATATAGAAAAAATTTCAAATAAAAACTTTTTGAATTTTATAAAAGATAATGTAAACAAGTAAAGATAACAGTATTTTAAGAATAAGCATAGTATACCCTATAAAATAATAAACTGTAATGTTAGGATAAAATTATTTTTTATTGGGGGAGGCTAAGCATGATAAATAAAAATTTATTTCTTCCGATACTTAGAGATGGAAAGTATGGGTTTATTGATAAAGATAAAAATATTGTTGTAAAACCAAGGTTTAAATATGTCTCAGAAAGATTTAGAGATGGTTACTGTGTTATTACTTATATTAAAAAGATAAGAAAAAATGTAAGATGGGTATTTGGATATATTGACCAATTAGGAAATACAAATATAATGCTTCATTTAGAAAGTGCATCAGAATTTAATGAAGGATTAGCTAGGATAAAAGTGGATGGAAACTATGGGTATATAGATAAATCTCTTAAAGAAATAATAAAACCTAAATTTGATATGGCAGCAAATTTTAGAGATGGACTAGCAGGAATAAAGATAAATAAAAAATGGGGATTTATTAATAAGGATGGAGATATTGTAATACCTAATACATACACATATGTAAACCAATTTTTTGATGAACGGGCTTTAGTTGAAGTTAAGAATAAGTATGGATATATAAATAAATTAGGGGAATTTATAGTATCTCCAAGATATGATATAGCAACAGATTTTTCAGAGGGATTAGCAGCAGTTAGAGTGGGTGATAAGTGGGGATATATAGATACATGTGGAGATTTAAAAATAGAGCTATTATTTGATAGAGCTAAGCCATTTTATGAAGATTTAGCGGCTATATGCATAGATGAAAAATGGGGTTATATAAACAAAATGGGTGAAATAATTATTGATCCAATATTTGATTATGCCTGTAATTTTAAAGATGGATTGGCTAGATTTAATATAGGATATAATTCATTAACAAGAGGAATAAGTAGCCCTAAGGGTGGAATGTGGGGATTTTTAAATAAAGAAGGAGATATAGAAATAATTCCTATATTTGATTCTATATCAGACTTTGAAGATGGATATGCTCAAGTAATAGATGGAAATAATAACAACTATATAGATAAATACGGAAAATTGATTTTATAAATTAAATTGAAAAAAAAATACCAAAGTAGTAATATAGATAAGGGGGAAAAGGGAGGATTAAACCTCCCTTTAACTTTTCATTAATATTTTAATCAGATTTTTTAAGGAGGAATAACAATGAAACTATTTAATCAGCTAGCTTTAATATTAGGTATATGGGCTGTAGGAGAATATATTAGCTCGCTAATACGAAGTATAGTTGTAATACCAGGAAGTATAGTGGGGATGATTTTATTATTTTTAATGCTACAATTCAAAATAATAAAACTTGAAGGGATAGAAAAACTCAGCAATTTATTTTTAGACAATATGGCACTATTTTTTATACCTGCAGGAGTATCGTTAATAAAATCTTTAGATATAATAGCAAGTAATGTTTGGGTGCTAGTAATAACAATACTTATAAGTACAGTTATAGTTATGTATTTCACAGGTATTGTAGTCGAAAAAATGATAAAAAGTAAAGTTAAGGAGAGTTAATCATGTATGACATTTTAAAAACACCAATATTTGGAATCGTTGTAACAATTTTATTTTTTAATATAGGATTATATATACAGAGAAAAACGAAAAAAGCAATATTCAATCCATTATTAATAGCTATACTAGGAATTATACTATTTTTAGATATAACTAAAATACCTTATGAAAGTTATAAAATCGGAGGAGATAATATAAATTACTTTTTAGGGCCTGTTACAATAGTTCTTGCAGTTCCATTATATAAACAATTCGATTTATTTAAAAAACATTTATTAGAAATACTTATAGGCATAGGTTCAGGAGTTGTAGTATCCTTTATATCTGTAATGATAATTGGAAAATTTACAAATGCCAATATGGATATAATTAATTCATTAATTCCAAAGTCAATAACTACCCCAATGGGATTATCTTTAACAAATACAATTAATGGAATAGAATCTGTAACTGTAGTTGCTATAATTTTTACAGGAATACTAGGAGGTATATTGGCTCCAGTGGTATTTAAAATAGGTAAGATAAATCATCCAGTAGCAAAAGGGATTGCACTAGGAACATCAGCACACGCACTAGGAACATCAAAAGCATTAGAAATGGGAGAAGTAGAAGGTGCAATGAGTGGTTTATCCATAGGTATATCTGGAATAATAACAGTTATTTTAATACCTATAATAATAAATTTATTATAAAATTTAATTAAAATAAAAAATAAATTTACTAAGTAAAAATGAAATAAGTAAAATTACTTATTCATAAATTGAAACTTTAAAAATATATATTTCATTTTAGTAATTCATGTATACAGTATGTAAAGCGTATAAGAAACTGAAAATACTATATAAGGTAGTGATAATATTAAAAATTAAGCAAATAATAAAGTAATAATTTATTGCAAGATTTAAAATATATTTATCATGCTATGATAGAATTTGATTTATTTAATCAGAAGTTAAATACTTTAAATTTACAATATATGTAAATTAAAAAATCTGCACTGGACATATAAGAAAAAGGTAATATAATATATGATGTATTAAATAATATATATTATAAAAAATATTATTTAATCAAAATATCTATGTACATGACTACGTAGAAAAAGGTGAAGGGAGAAAGAAATGAGTAAAGTTAACACCGCCCTAGAAGACAATATATTTTTAAGATATATTGTCATAATAGCAGGAATGACAATTTCATCTATAGGGGTCAACGGTTTTTTAAGACCAGCACATCTATTAAGTGGAGGAGTGCCTGGTGCATCAGCAGCTATAAATTATATAACTGATATAAATATAGGTTTATTAACATTTATTATAAATATACCTATATTCATTTTAGGATTTATTTACCTAGAGAGAGAGTTTTGTATTACAAGTTTAATAAACATGATACTATTTTCTACATTATTAGGTATAACACAGGATGTAGGTCAATTTATACCAGTAAAAGATATATTACTTCAAAGTGTATATGGAGGTATACTATCAGGTATAGGATCAGGACTTGTATTTAAGACTAAAAGCTCACAAGGTGGAACGGATATAATAGCAGCAATATTAAAGATGAAAATTAATATTCCAGTAAAAGATACAATGCTTTTTATAAATATTTTAATAGTATCAATAGGTGGAGTACTATTTGGAATGCAATTGGCATTATATACTCTTATAGGAATGTTTTTAAGTTCTTCAGTAATGAATATTGTAAAGGATGCTATGAATAATCAAAAATCTGTAATGGTTATATCTAAAGAAAGTGAAGCCATAGCAAAAGAAATAATGCATGAATTGCATAGAGGTGTTACTTTTTTAGAGGCTGAGGGTGCTTATACTCATGAAAGAAAGAAACTTATATACTGTATAGTTTCGTCCAATGAAATACCAAAAATAAAAGAAATATCATTAAAGTATGATAAAAAATCATTTATGTCAGTTAATGATGTAAATGAAGTTAAAGGAAGAGGATTTAAAGAAAAATTTTTATAAGATATGTATAAAACTTATAAATTTTATATATAATATATATTGAGAGGAGTGCGTATCCTCTCAAAACTCTAGAGTTTAAATTACATCGGTATTACTTATACATAATTATATGTGGGAGTAGTGAAGAAGAAGTTGGTATAGATTATAGTAAATGGAGCGGAAAGCTTAAGCTATTTAATGGAATTCGGATAATTTTATATGTGAAGTTAAAAGTAGGGTATACCAGGCGAGGGTGTAGCCTATTTTTAATTTTAAATAATATTTACTTAAAGTTTATTTTTTTATTAATTAAATAAGTATACTAAAATTATATTTTTAAATATATATATAGAAAAGTAGAATGGATTTAATATATAATAAGTTTGAGGTAATAATAGTTGACTAGTGGTGATAGGAGAAGTACATTATGAGGTTATCTAAAGAACACATTGATATATATAACGAATACTTAAGATTTATAAATGAAGTAAATAAAGAAATTAAATCAGTTAAAAGCATACAAAAAAATACATTAAGAAAAGATGAAAAAGCAACAGAAGAAGAAATGTTAGCATTAGAAGAAGGTAAAATAATACAAGAGAATGAAGAAGTAAAAAAGAAAAAAATAAATAACAAAATATATAACTTTTCAAATGGTGATATATATATAGGAAAAATAGTAGATGGTAAAATGAATGGTAAAGGCATTTACACATTTATAGAAGGTATAGAATACTTAGGAGAATTTAAAAATGATATAAAGTCAGGTAAGGGAATGTGTACATTTCCAAGTGGAAATATATATATAGGATCTTTCGAAGATGATGTAATGAGTGGTATAGGTCAAATGAACTATAAAAGCCAAGATGAATACATAGGTAATTGGAAAGACGGTAAAAAATCTGGTATGGGAATATATAAATGGAATGATGGGTGTATATATGTAGGCGAGTTTAATAATAATAAAATGGAAGGCTATGGAAAATGTTATGCTTCCAACGGAGATTTAATATATGAAGGTGAATGGAAGAATAATTTAGTTCATGGTCAAGGTACATATATATGGGAAGAAGGTAAAAAGTACACAGGTGAATTTATGCACGGAAAAAGGCATGGAAAAGGAACTTTTTATTTGCAAAATGAATTAATATATGAAGGAACATGGGAGTTTGATAAACCTTGTATATTTAATATGAGTTTAGATGAAATATTTTCATTAAGATACTAGTAATTCATCTTAGCACAATGATTTTGACATAATACTTTTGGGTATAAACAAAAAGAGGTGAATTAGTATGAACTTTAAAAACATAGGAAAAAATGAGTTAAAGAAGATAATAGAAAACAAAGAGGATATTTTCTTATTAGATATAAGAACAAAAGAAGAATATGAAGAAGGTAATATAAATACATCAGTTAATATACCTCTACAAAATCTTTTATATGATATAGATGATATAGAAGAATATAAAGATAAAAAAGTAGTTGTATATTGTAGAAGTGGACATAGAAGTATAACTGCTTGCAATATATTATCTATGTCAGGATTTACAGATTTATATAATTTAGAAAAAGGTATAATCGATTATAAGCTCTAGCAATTTGCTAGAGCTTTATAATATACTTGACAATATAATATGTATCAATTAGTATATTCTAAATAATTATATTATAAAAATGGAGGAGAAGATGGATAATACAGACACTAACAATAGTAAATATAAAAACTATTGTGACAAAAGTGGAGAAACTTTAAATTTCAATAAAAATAATAATTTTAAATTAGAAAAGTTAAAAGATAGTATTTGTAAAATATGTGAAGGTGAAAATAGCACAGGAAATAACTATTGTAAGTATTGTGGAGCTGATATGTATGAGATAAATGATAAAAGTCAGCTTGAAGGTATTAGAGAAAATAAAAAAAATATAAATTATATTTTAGAAAGATTTAATATAGGAAAAATCCTATTAACGTCTTCTTTATCATTAGGTATACTTTTAGTTATAGCATTTTTTATAAAAGGATTTATTAGTCTAGAATTTTCAGAGATAAGTTATATTATAAATCCATTGCATATAGTAATGGCTTTAAATCTTGGAGTATTAGATGGATATTCATCAACTATGGTAGGATCAGGTTCTATAGAAGCTCATATCGGTATGTTAATATTGCTTATAGTACCTATAATTTCTATAATTATATCTAACTTTATATTTCTTAGGAAAGAAAATAAAGATTTAAACTCAGTGGTACGAAATTCTATAGGAGTTGGAATTAGTTATGGATTAATGTTAGCTGTTATAAGTATATTTGCAACTGTTAAATCGAATCCAATGGATATGATAGACTATGGTTTAGCAATAAACTTTAGATATAGATTTTCAAGTCTATTAATTAATGGATTTATTATAG
Source organism: Clostridium sp. CCUG 7971 (assembly GCF_017590215.1). GTDB lineage: Bacteria > Bacillota > Clostridia > Peptostreptococcales > Peptostreptococcaceae > Faecalimicrobium. The sequence goes on along the minus strand of NZ_JAFFPK010000142.1, from coordinate 5,850 downwards.
GATTTATGACCACTTATATATTTTCATTCAAGAAAAAATACAGAAATAATAATATATATCTAAACATATTTAAAAGCGCTATAAATACAATAGCAATAGGATATGTTTCAGTATTTTTATTACTTTTAGTATTAAGTTTATCAGATGCGAGTTTCCTAAATGAAATTGGACTTTATGGGTATTTAGACAAATTTAATATAGGAGTAGTATTGTCTCAACTTACGACATATATTTGGGAGTTTTCAAACTTTATTCCTATTAGCATAAATAGTAATATTATATCTATATTTAATACAGGAATATTTTTTAATACTAAATTAATATTTTATTCTATGATTACTTTATCTTTATTAATAGTTTTAATATCAGGGTGCAATATTAAATATAAATATAAAGAAAATGGAAAAAAAGCAATTTTAATATTTGCGATATCTTATTCAATTGTTATGGGTATATTGGCAATGTTTAGCTATATAACATTAGGAGGAAATATATCTTTATTTGAGATGAATAATTATAATGCATCAATTTTTATGGGAACAAGCATCCCATCTACTATTTTAATATCTTTTATATATAGCTACGTTGTATCATGGATAGGGTACAAGTTAAATACATTTTAATAACTCTAGAAAGGAATATAGGATATGCAGGATAAAATAGAAAAAAATTTTTCGAAAGTTCAAGATAATCTTGAAAAAGGAAAAGAAAAAGTTGAACACCTAAAATCAAAATTAGATACAAAAAAAGTAATAAATGAAGCTGAGTTAAAGAAAACTAATTTATTACTAGAAATGGGAATTCTTACATTAAAAAAAATTAGATTAAATGAAATCAATGATTACAGTTTTAATGAATTATGTAATGAAATATTAGAACTAGATAAAATAATATATGAAAATAATTTAAATATAAATCAATTAGAAAAAGATAAAAGAGGAATCTTTTGTGAATGTGGGTATGTAGCAAATGTAAATGATAAATTCTGTGTTGAATGTGGTAGAAAGATTCAATCAGAGGATAGTCAAGTAGATTTTAAAATTTGTACACATTGTAATAATAAAATGGACGCAGATAGTAACTATTGTATATGCTGTGGTAATAAATTAGGGTTATAAAAAGGTGAATATATATTCACCTTTTTTAGGTTTTATAAATATAAAACTGAATGTGGTATAATAATATATAGTTTATAAATATTAAGGTGATGAATGTGAAAAAAATTAGAGAGTGTGATATTGATAAAATACATATATTTAAAAATATAAGTAACGCATCAATAAAAAGTGTTTTAGAGATAAGTTCTATTAGAAAATTGGAAAAAAAAGAAGTATTATTTCGTGAAAATGATAGCATAAGTAAAATATATTTTTTATTAGAAGGAAAAGTATCAATATTTAAAATAAGCGAAAATGGAGAACGAAAAATAATATTTATGCTAAAGGAAGGGGAAATGATAAATGAAGTTTTAATAGATAACAAAAGAAATTCAACAATTGGATGCGAAGCATTTGAAAAATCTTTGGTTCTAGAATGTGATATGAAAAAATTTTTAAATCTTATGGAAATGGACTTTATATTAACAAGAAATATATTATCATATTCTGAATTAAGAACTAGAAGATTATATAGACAACTTAAAAATTCTATATCTATTAAAATAGACAAAAAACTAGCAGCTAAACTATATAGAATAAGCAAAGAATTTGGAATAAGAAATGGAGAATGGACTCTTATAAATTTTAACTTAACAATAACCTATTTAGCAGATATGTTAGGATGTAAAAGAGAGACTTTATCAAGGTCTATGAAAATATTACAAGATAAAGAATTAGTTAAAGTAGATGGTAAAAAAATCTATACAAAGAAAGAAGAATTAGCTAAATACTTTAAAGGTAACTAGATTGTATTATGAGTATAAAAATGAATTGAATTATATATGATAAGAATAAAATTAAGGTCTTTTATTATATGAAGGATTATAGTTATAAAAATTCTCTCTTAATTAATACGAAATGTAATTATTTCAATTAATTAAGAGAGAATTTTTTATATTGTGATAATAGTCACAGAAAACTCAATAAGCAAGTGTTAATATTTTATTAACAAAGATAGGGAAAAGGTGGTTAAGTCATGAAAAAAAATTAAACTTAGCAAGCTTTAATGAAGGATTGAAACATTTAAGCAATGACTACAAAATACTTGCACCAGTATCAATGCCATATAAAGGTACATATTCGGATACTGATGTAGTAAGGTATCAAGAGGTAAGTAGCATAGAAGAAATGGAGCTTAGTAGAAAATCAAACTTTTCACCAAAGGAAATAATTCTGCCAATAACACAGATATTATTCTACTTTACAGAAAAAGAATTCAAAGAAAGTGATATTGATAATAAGAAAACGATTATCTTTTTAAGAGCATGTGATATAAATGCAGTAAAAAGATTAGATCAAATATATTTAGAAAATGGAATAGAAGAAGATTATTATTATAAAAGACTTAGAGAAAAAGTAAAATTTGTTTTAGTTGGATGTAAGGAAAGCTTTAGAAATTGCTTTTGCGTAAGTATGGATTCAAATAAAACTGATAATTACTCTATGGCATTAAATTTAAGAGATAATGAAGTTTATTTAGATATAAAAGATAAAGATTTAGATATTTTTGAAGGAGAGTCTACTGATTTTTTAGTTGATTATGTTAAAGAAAACACAATATCTATAGAAATTCCAAAAGATTTAGATTCTAAAAAAATATCACAAAACCCTATGTGGGATGAATATGATGCAAGATGTATAGCTTGCGGAAGATGTAATTTTGTCTGTCCAACATGTTCATGCTTTACTATGCAAGATATTTTCTATAAAGAAAACGAAAATGTCGGAGAACGAAGAAGGGTATGGGCTTCTTGTCAAGTAGATGGATATAGTGATATGGCAGGAGGGCATTCATTTAGAAATAAACATGGCCAAAGAATGAGGTTTAAAACAATGCATAAAATTTATGACTTTAACAAAAGATTTGGTAATCATATGTGTGTTGGATGTGGAAGATGTGATGATGCATGCCCACAATATATATCATTTTCAAGTTGTATAGAAAAAGTAAATGATGAAGTCAACAAGGAGGAAATTTAATATGAACCAATATATACCAGTAGGAGCAGAAATAATAGATATAGTAAAGCATACGGAGATAGAATGGACATATAGAGTTAAATGTAGTACAGATGATGTTTTGCCAGGAAAATTTTATGAAGTGTCTATACCTAAGTTTGGAGAAAGTCCAATATCAGTATCAGGATATGGAGATGATTATGTAGATTTTACTATAAGAAGCGTTGGTAAAGTTACTAATGAATTATTTAATTATAAAATTGGAGATAGATTCTTTATAAGAGGACCATATGGAAATGGTTTTGATGTAAGTATATATGAAGATAGAGAAATAGTAGTAGTTGCAGGAGGAAGTGGTCTTGCTCCAGTTAGAGGAATAGTTGAATATTTTTATAAAAATATAGATAAATGTAAAAGTTTTAAGTTGATAGTAGGGTTTAGATCTCCTCAAGATATCTTATTTAAAGAAGATTTAAAAAGATGGAGTGAAAAACTAGAAGTAATTATGACAGTTGATAAGGCTGAAAAAGATTATAAAGGTCATGTAGGACTAGTAACAAAGTATATAGCAAATCTTTCAATAGATGATATTAATAATGCTAGCGCCATAGTAGTGGGTCCTCCTATGATGATGAAATTTACAGTAGAGGAATTTTTAAAGAGAAATTTAGCTGAAAATAATATTTGGGTTTCATATGAAAGAAAGATGTGTTGTGGAGTAGGAAAATGTGGACATTGTAAAATGGATGATACTTATATATGTATAGATGGACCAGTATTTGATTATTCTTATGCTAAAAATCTTATAGATTAGGGGGAATTTAATATGATAAGAGATATAAATACTAAGAAAGTAATGAAAAATGCTTTTAGAATAACTAAAAATAAATATGAAACTTCTCTTAGAGTTAGAATACCAGGTGGATGTGTAGACCCTGAAAGTCTAATGATAGTTTCTAAAGTTGCAAATGAATATGGAAATGGACAAATTCATATAACAACTAGGCAAGGATTTGAGATACTTGGTATAAGTATGGAGGATATGGATGAGGTCAATAAACTTATTCAGCCAGTTATAGAAAAGATGAATATAAATCAGTATGAAAAAAATAAGGGATACCCTGCAGCAGGTACTAGAAATATAGCAGCATGTATAGGAAATAAAGTCTGTCCAAAGGCTCAATATAATACAACTGAATTTGCAGCTAGAATAGAAAAAGAAATATTTCCAAATGATTTTCACTTTAAAGTTTCGCTAACAGGATGTCCAAATGATTGTATAAAAGCTAGAACACATGATTTTGGAATAATAGGAATGACACTACCACATTATGAAAAAGATAGATGTGTATCATGTGGTGCATGTGTTAAAAAATGTAAAGTCTTATCAACAGGAGCTTTAAAATCAGAAAATTATAAAGTTATAAGAGATCATGATAAATGTATAGGATGTGGAGAATGTGTACTTAATTGTCCAACAGGAGCATGGACAAGGGATAATAAAAAATATTATAGGTTAGCTATAATGGGTAGAACTGGTAAGAAAAACCCAAGACTTGCAGAGGATTTTTTAGTATGGGCTGATGAAGATAGTATAGTTAAGATAATACTTAACACATATAAATATGTAGATAAATATATAGATAGAAATGCTCCAGGAGGAAAAGAACATATAGGATATATAGTTGATAGAACTGGATTTATGGAATTTAAAAAATGGGCATTAGAAGGTGTTGAGTTTAAGAATATTACAAAAGTTAATGAAAATGTATATTGGAGCGGTGTTAGATACTAAATAAAAACATTTTTAGGGGGAAATAAAAATGCATAAAGAAACATTAGAAAAATTGACTAATGCAGCAAGGAATAAGGTAAATCTATTAAATGGAAGTAAACTTAGATATACTGTGTCTGCTGCTTTTGCAGGACTTTATGTAGGATTAGGTGTAATATTAATTTTTACAGTTGGAGGTTTATTAACTCAAGCAAATTCTCCAATGACTAAAATAATGATGGGATTATCATTTGCAGTAGCACTTAGTTTAGTTATAATGACTGGGACAGAATTATTTACTGGAAATAATATGGTAATGGCAGTAGGAAGTTTAAATAAAGGTGTAAGTGTTAAAGATACATCAAAAGTATGGATATATAGCTTTATAGGTAACTTAATAGGATCATTAATAGTAGCAGCTTTGTTTGTTGGAACAGGATTAATAGATAAAGGTCCAGTTATGGAGTTTTTCACAACAGCAGTAGCAGCAAAAGTATCAGCTTCATTTACATCACTTTTCTTTAGAGGAGTTCTTTGTAATATATTAGTTTGTGTAGCTGTATTGTGTTCATTTAGGACTAATGATGATAGTGCCAAATTAATTATGATATTTTTATGTTTATTTACTTTTATAACTAGTGGATTTGAACATAGTGTTGCAAATATGACTATATTTGGAGTTGCTTTATTTTCTCCAGCAATACAAAGTGTTGCTATATCAGGTGCAATATATAATTTAGCAGCAGTCACTCTTGGAAATATGGCTGGAGGAGCAATATTTATGGGTCTAGGCAGTTATATATTAGGAAATGAAAATAATAAAAATAAAAAGACAAAAGAAATAACATAACATAAAAAAATAAAAGAGCCCTTAGGCTCTTTTATTTTTTTATGTTATAAATAGTCAGTGTAAAAATAATAAAATGAAAAAAACTTTCTAAATAATAGAGTGATATTTAT
>NZ_JAFFPK010000140.1 GCF_017590215.1 Clostridium sp. CCUG 7971 | reverse complement strand
ATTATTATGTTTTTTATTTCGAAAATAAAGATCAAAGTGCTGAAACTAGCAAAAGAGTATTAGTTGATGCCACTACAGGTGAAATTTATGGAAATTATAAATCTAAGGAAAGTGAGTTAATAGATATAGATGATTTTATAAATAATGTAGTTAAAGATAAAAAGTAATTTAAATTGATTTTTTAAAGCCATTAAAGCCAAATATACTGGCTTTTTTGCTATATTTAACTCCAATACAAAGTCATTTCAGTAGACCTTTAAACTCACTTTAAATTTATATGTTAAAATAACTTTGGGTTTATTAAAAATATAAATGAGATAAAATTAATATGAAAAATAAAAAACTAATACTTATCTTTTTCATAGTTGGAATTGTATATTATAAAAATAAAATAGAATGTCAATATAATCCTGTTAAAGTTATAGAAAAATCTTTTGAATTTAAAAATAAGCATGATTATGATGAATATAAAAAATATTAAAAATATCCAGAGTATATACAAAAATATAGACTAGATAATATAGAGTCTATAAATATTCTACATATAGATAAAGTAAGAGATGAAAATCAATATAAAGCTTTTATAGATGATAATAATATTGATAAAAAATGTTGAAATATATAAAATTAAATATAATGTTAAATTTAAAGATGTATCAAAAACACCTATAGACAATGGTGAAGATGAAATATACTACATATTAGTTAAAGATAAAAATTCAAAGTGGAAAATCGCTTCTTGGGGTCGTTAATAATTTATTACTAGAAGTATTAGATATTATAAATTTAAAATCAACAAGTTTCAAAGTTTTACTTTAAAAACTAGTTATGTATTTAAAATAAAAGACTATCTATTATTATTAATATGTGCTATAATAATATTTGTAGCAATACACAAATAAGTTGAGAGAGACCTAGAAATAGGTTCACAGGAGTATTTTTTAATGATAAATGGAATAGTAAAATGGTTTAACAATGAAAAAGGATTTGGTTTTATATCAGTAGAAGGTGGAGATGATGTATTCGTACATTTTTCAGCTATAGAAACTGATGGATTTAAATCATTAGAAGAAGGTCAAAGAGTAAACTTTAATATAGTTAAAGGTGCTAGAGGTCCTCAAGCAGAGAATGTAACTATATTATAATATATATATATGTTCGTGAAAAAGACACATCTTGTGTCTTTTTTTATTGTAATTAATTATTATAATTAGGATATGAAGTTAAATATATTCAACTGCTAACTCGTATTATTCTTTTTAAACTTTATTAAATTTAAAATATAAATTCATTGGTATTGCTTATATTGAGGAACTTGTGACACATTTTTTCGGGAAAAACACAAGTTGACCTATATTACAAATTAAATTTAAGTCAAAAGCGTTAGTTTTTATTTTTTACATTATCAAAAGAAATTCTTAGTTTTTTAGGTCCGTCTTCTAGTTTATCTGAGTTAAGCATTACTGATGGTCTTGATTTAACCATTCCATTTTTGAACTCATATAACCATATTTATTTCCATGCTTTTACTCAATCTTTAGTAATGTTGTGCCAATAGACATCTTTTACTCTATTTACATCAATTCTAATTCTTTTTTATATATTCTTTTTTTCCTCTTTTGTATCTATAAAACTTTCAGGAAATTCTATATCAGATAAAATACTATATGGACTTATTGAAATATTATTTAATTTAAAGCGATCTTTTGATTGATTTATATCTATAGTTTTTATATTAGATTTTGTACCTATATTTAAATTGAATTTCCAATCTACTTTAGTTATATTTTATAACGGGAACTAAGCTAGTTAATGATGGATTTATAATCACAGCACTAATTAAACCAATACCTATTACACAAATACTAGTAGTTATTATTGTAAATTTTTTTAATTTATTTTTATCAATATTTAAATCTTCATATTTATCTAAATCTATATTAATATTATTTAATTAATAACTTATCTTTCAATTTACACTCGTCACCATATTTTATAAAAGCTTTAAATTACTTTTTAGAAAGACTATTTAAATTTATTTTGTACTTTATATAGGTGGCTCTAAAAGTATAAAAATGTTAATATAAATAAATAGATTTGATAACTTAATGATATGATGAACTTAAAGGCAGTGAATTAATGAAAAGTAAAACTATGAAGATTTTATAATGAAAAGATCTATGGATATATTTGCCAAGGAAAGTCTTAAGTTATTTGGAATGAATAAGAAAGTAAAGATAAATGGGCTCAACAGAATTAGTTGTTTTAGATAGTAAAAAGATGTATATGGATTAGACTTTTTTATGGAAGATGATAGTTATATACACTTTGAGCTACGTGTGGGCAAATCATTTTGAGTTTCAAACAACTAATAAGGGAATTGAGGATCTAATGAGATTTAGAACTTATGGAGCCTTACTGAATCATCAAACTAAAAAGTAAGCTACTACAGAGGCTGTTTATTCAGGTGATATAAAAATCCTATAAATGAACACAGCTGTGGGATGAATAACTATAAAGTAATAGTTTACATATGGAAAGGTTTAATGACTTGTAGACTTTATTCAGGATTAGAAAGTACGGCATGATAGGTTATAAATAAATTAACTAACTTTATATAGAAAGGGGGAGGGCTAGCTAATATAGTTAGCAACAAGGGAGATAATGTTATATCCAATTAATTTAGAATTGAAAGATTTAGAAATAACTATAATAGGTGGAGGAGAAGTTGCATATAGAAAATGTAAAAACTTTTTAGTTTTTGATAAAAAAGTAAAGGTGATATCAACTGATTTTATAGATAAATTTAATGACTTAAAAGATAAAATTGAATGTATAAAAGATAAATATAAAGAAGAATATATAAAAGATAGCTTTATAGTAGTTGCCGCTACAAATAATAAAGAAATAAATAAACAAATAGGAATATATTGCAGAGATAATGGAAAACTAGTTAACGTAGTAGATGATATAAATTTATCTAATTACACAGTACCTTCATATATAAGACGAGGAGATTTACTAATTAGTGTATCTACTGGAGGTAAAAGTCCATCGCTATCATCTAAGATAAAAAAAGAATTATCAGAGAAATATGATGATAGTTATGAAGAGTATATAAACCTTTTAGGAATAGCTAGAGTTAACATTATAAAAAAATATGAAAATATTACTCAAAGGAAAAATATGCTCAATGATTTGGTAAATCTTACTTTTGAAGAACTTAGAGAATATATAAAGAAGATTTAAACATAAAAAAATAAAAAAGTTCTTAAAAAGTATTGACGATATAAAACTCAAATGGTATAGTTATACTTGTCCTTAAGACGAGGGCAAACAAATAGAAAAAAGAACAGAATAAAAAAGTTGACAAAGTTAAATAGCTTTGGTAAACTAAGGAAGTTGAAAAAACATAGCGCAAACACAGTCGCTTAAAATGAA
>NZ_JAFFPK010000139.1 GCF_017590215.1 Clostridium sp. CCUG 7971 | reverse complement strand
ATTGGCGTTCTTTTTTATATTCCATCATCTGCAAATACTACTGTTTTTGCTTGAGGTCTTATACTACTAATACCTGCATCTTTTATTGATTCACTATTAATATCACATCCTAAAGATACCATCATAGTAGCTTCAACAAGCATAGGCAAGTTAGTTCCACAAAGTACTTCTAAATTATTATGTTCTAAAGTCAATTCACTACTTACTTTAAAAGGTGTACCTCCTACTAAGTCAGTGAATATATATACATTACCATCATCTTCTTTTACAATGCTTTTTATTTCTTCTTTTAATTTTTCTGGAGATTTTCCCTCTGTAAAATCAACTGGCTTTATAAAGTTATGATCTCCAACTATTAAGTCCAGGCTAGTTTTAAGTCCAGTCCCAAACTGCCCATGTCCTGTTATTATAATCATTAGTATCCTCCTAGAATTTAAATACTCCTATATATGCTCCTATTAATCCAATTACTACTAATATTAATATATTAACTAATGGAGACACATTCTTCTTAACTAATCCATACATACCAAATGTCACTACAAGTGGTAATAAACAAGGCATTATAGAATCTAATATAGATTGTAAGTCAATTGTTCCAGACATACTTAAATGCTCCGGAGTAACTAGATTTATACCTACATAAGAAGCTATTAATGATCCAACAACTATCATACCTAATATTGTAGCTGCTCTTGTGAACTCTTTAGCATTTTTAGTAAGCTTAGTTATACCTTCAACACCAACTTTGTAAGACCAATGCATAAGTCCAAATCTAAGACCTAAGTGAACCACATTGAACATTACAAAGAATATAATTGGTCCTAATATACTACCTTGAAGAGAAAGGTTAGCCCCTATCCCTGCTGCTATTGGAAGTAATGTAAACCAGAATATCGCATCCCCTATACCTCCTAAAGGTCCCATTGCTGCAACTCTTAGAGCACGTATCGTTTGAACATCTGCTTTCTTTTGTTCTAGAGATATTATTATACCCATAACAAATGTTATTAAGAACGGATGACAGTTAAAGAACTCCATATTATGTTTCATTGAAGTTGACAAGTCATCTTTATTTTTGTGTATTTTTTTAAGCCCTGGAAGTATAGAATATAACCATCCACCAGCTTGCATTCTTTCATAGTTAAATGATGCTTGTAAAAACATAGATCTCCATGCCATTTGGTTTAAAGTTTTATTGTCAAGAGTCTGTGCTTCAGTCTTATCAATATATTCACTTTGACCTCTCATCATTGCTTCTGTATTAGATGCCATCTCCTATACCTCCTCCTGTATTTTTAGTTTTCATACTTACGTGGAAGTCATAAACTGCTGCTGCTATACCTACCATAGCTACTGCTAATAATGGTAATTTTCCATATGCTACTAATACAAATCCTAATACCATAAATATTGCATATTCTTTACTTAGCATGACCTTAAGTAACATTGCAAATCCTAGTGCTGGCATCATTTTACCAGATGCAGTTAATCCATCCCAAACCCATAAAGGTAATACTTTTGTTAAAGTTTCTCCTATCGCTTGGCCTGATAGTAATCCAGCTAAAACTATTAAAGCAAAAGATACTGCTAATATTCCCATTGCCATATAGTTTACTTTATCTATTCCTCCTGGGTTTGCTTCATTAGCAGCTTTATCACATAACCCCATTAAAGGTGACATTACTGTAAATAGTGCTGTTACTGCATATTGACCAAGTAATGCAAATGGTATTGCAAGTGGTAGTGCAGCTGAAGTATCAAGTCCTGATTGTACTGCAAATACTGTTGCCATTATTCCACCTATAACTGCATTTGGTGGTTGTGCTCCACCTACTGGCATTGCACCTATCATCATAAGTTCATAAGAACCACCAACTATAAGACCTGTTTGTAAATCCCCCATGATAGCACCTATTATTGGCCCAACTATTATAGGTCTATATAAAGACTCTAAGAAGTTGAACTGGTCTATTGCTGCTATCATTGTTACGATTAAAATAAGACCAATTTGGATAAAACTTAATTCCATAAATACTTCCCCCCTTATTTGAATAATTCATCTATATTCTCAGAAGATTCACTTGGAACTCTCCTGATTTCTAGCTCTACTCCTAATTCTCTAAGGCGTTTAAATGCAGCTACATCGTTATCATCTACACACACAGCTTTTGATACTTGTCTTTTGCCTTCTGCCATATGCATATTTCCTATGTTGACTTTTTTTATAGGCACACCACCCTCAACTAATCTGACCACATCTTGTGGATTTTCACATATTATAGCTATGTGTTGAGCCTCACTTGCTCTATCAATTATATTTATAGTCTTTTCTATTGAAAAATATCTTGTTTGAGCAAAACTCGGTGCTGCCATATCCATAAGTCCCTGCCTAAATTCATTAGTTGAAACTTCATCATTTGCAACTAATAATAAATTTGCTCCAACGCTTGAAGACCACATTGTTGCTACTTGACCATGGATTAATCTGTTATCAATTCTTGTTAATACTATATTTGGCATAATCTCCACCCCTTGTTAAAAATTATTAGAAATCGTTTTCTTTCTTTATATTTCCTTACTTTTTATAACTTAATTGTAGTTATCTAATAAATGAATGTATTTATAGTTTCATTCTTCTGCTTTATAATTTTGCGTTAACTATTTAAGTTATTTAAGTTATGTAATCATTGAATTACTTTAATAAATTATATGAAAGTAATTTTGACTTTATAATAAAAATTTGACTTTATAATAAATTTTTTTAATTTAAAAGAAAAAATAGATCCATTATAAAAAATAAACAAATTAAAGAGGGTATCGTAAAATACGATACCCTCTTTCTATCATAAGCTAAAATTAATTATTTAAATAAGTTAGCTTGAATAATGTAGATATACCTAATGCCCCAAGTAATACTTCCTTTTTCATAAGTAATATTTTCCCTTCAAAATTAATTAACCCAAAATTAAATATATATTAAAGTTTTTTATAAATTAAAGTTTTTTTAAATTTAATTTTGTATCTCACTAGTAAAACTATATAAGTAATTAAAGAAATTATCCCAACATAAAAAACTCCATTAGAAAAGTTTCCAATTCTCAAAACAGGTCTATAATCTATTCCAACTTCAAAACTTCCCCTTTTCCCATTTTTATTTAAAGACCCTATGTCAGTACCCCTTATAGCTATAGATTGAGTTTGATTTGAATTATCATTGTATCTATAAACAGGTTTCTTATCTGAATCTGGAGTAATCTCTAAATATCTTACATATTTAAAGTCTTTATCTTTTAATATATTTTCAATTTGCTTTTTATATGTTTCTGGCTTATCTATTCTTTTATCAATTCCTGATTCATAAATCTCTCCACGTAGACTATATTGTATATACTCTAATTTATCAAGTAATTCCTTACCATAAACCATAGTTGCAAGCCCTACTATTAATGATATTATAAAAAAATTTCTAAATATATTTATGAATTTTTTATTTAATTTTTCATTATCCTTTTTACTTTCATTAAGAGCTTTATGTAAATCCTTTAACATCTCTGTTCCATCATCAAATTGGTTTATAGCTTGAAATTGTGCATCTTCTTCTGAGTATCCCTTAGCAATAAATTCATTAGTTGATGTCACTAAATGCTCTTTTAATTCTTCTTTTAATTCTTTTATTTCCTTGCTTTTATCATTTGTATATAAAGAATTTAAATATTCATCTATTATTTTCATATTTTATAACCTCCCCTTTAAAAATTGATTCATAATATTTTGTACAAAGTTCCATTCTTTTACCTTTATATCTAAAGCTTCTTTTCCTTCATCAGTTATATTGTAATACTTTCTTCTACTCCCTGCTCCTTGTTCATTTCCCCAGTAAGATTTTATCAATCCTTTAGATTCAAGCCTTTTAAGAGATACATACATTGTTCCATCTTTTAATTCAAAAGTTGTTTTTTCCCTGACTATTTTTGCAATTTCATAACCATAAGAGTCCTTTTCATCTAAAATTGCTAATATCAAAGTATCTATATGACCTTTTAAAACTTCCTTGTTCAATTCCATAATATCACCTCCTTTTATTTAATACCTCACTTTACGATGTAGTTATATAAATATAATAAATTATAATACCTCGTATTGCAATGATGAATTTTATTAGAATATATTTTCAAGCTTTACAGTAAAGGAAAATGATATAAACTCCAACTTCAATTAATATTATTTTTTTATAAAACTTCAATATGGATATAAGTATTAAAATGAAAGTTAAAAAGAGTAAAAAAATACCCAAATTAAAATTTACTTTAATTTGGGTATTTTTTATTTATTGTATTTTAAGATGCTTCGCCTTCTTCAAACTGACTATTATATAAATCATAATAGAATCCTTTAGCCTTTAGTAATTCTTCATGGCTTCCTTGTTCTATTATATCTCCATCTTTCATTACTAAAATAATATCTGCATTTCTAATAGTTGATAGTCTATGTGCTATTATGAAACTAGTTCTACCTTTCATAAGATTTTCCATAGCTTGTTGTATTAACACTTCTGTACGAGTATCAACTGAACTTGTTGCTTCATCTAATATTAATATTTTAGGGTCTGAAAGTATAGCTCTAGCAATTGTTAACAATTGCTTTTGTCCTTGAGATATATTGTTTGCTTCTTCATTAACTTCAGTTTTATATCCTTCTGATAAAGTTTTTATAAAGTGGTCTGCATGTGCTAATTTAGATGCCTCTATAACTTCTTTATCTGTTGCTTCTAATCTACCATATCTTATGTTTTCCATCATACTACCATTAAATAACCATGTATCTTGTAGTACCATACCAAACATATCTCTTAAATCATTACGAGTAAAATCTTTAATATCGTGACCATCTACTAATATTTTACCACTATTTAATTCATAGAATCTCATAAGTAGCTTAACAACCGTTGTTTTACCTGCACCTGTAGGTCCAACTATTGCAACTTTTTGGCCAGGCTTTATCTTAGCTGAGAAGTCATTTATTATTATTTTATCTTCATCATATCCAAAATGAACATCTTTAAATTCAACTTCACCTTTTACATTTTCAGTAGATAAAGGATTAGTCGTATCTTTAGCTTCCTCTTCTTCTTCTAAAAATTCAAATACTCTTTCTGCTGCTGCTGCTGTTGCTTGCATAACATTAGATATTTGAGCTGTTTGTGCTATAGGTTGCATAAATGATCTTGTGTATTGTATGAAAGATAGTATATCCCCAACTTGGATAGTTTTCTTTATAGCAAGATATCCACCCATTATAGCTACTATAACATAACCTAGGTTACCTATAAATGTCATTATTGGCATCATCATTCCTGATAAGAATTGAGATTTCCACGCCGAATTATAAAGTTTTTCATTTATATCTTCAAACTCATTTATAGCTTTTTCTTCTCCATTGAATGCCTTCATTATATTGTGTCCACTATAGATTTCTTCTACATGACCATTAGTACTACCTAAATATTCTTGTTGTTCTTTAAAGTATTTTTGTGATTTTTTTACTACTAACATTATAAATATTAATGAAAGTGGTATTATAACTAAACTTGCAATAGTCATACTCACACTTATTGATAACATCATTATTAACACACCTATAATAGTTGTAGCTGCTGTTATCATTTGAGATAAAACTTGGTTTAAGTTTTGACTTATTGCATCAACGTCATTAGTCACTCTAGATAAAACTTCTCCATTTGTAGTTTTATCAAAGTAATTTAAAGGTAATTTATTAATTTTTTCTGATATTTCTTTTCTCAAATTATAAGACACTTTTTGTGATATATCTGATGTTACAAATGTTTGAACAAATGAGAATAATGCACTTATAACATATAATCCTACTAACATTGATAAGATTCTTCCTATATATCCAAAATCTATACCATTTCCTGAGCCACTTATTTTATTAACTAAACCTTCAAATATAGCTGTAGTTGCATTTCCAAGTATCTTCGGTCCTACTATGTTAAATGCTGCACTACCTATTGCAAATATTACAACAAGTACCATCGCTATTTTATACGGTTTTAAATGTTGTATTAATTTTTTCATTGTGCCTTTGAAGTCTTTAGCTTTACTTACTCCTGCCATTGCTCCCATAGGTCCACCTGGTCCACCTGGACCCATTTTTCTTGAATTACTCTTTGGATTCATTTTATAATTCCTCCTTTGAAAGCTGAGACTCTGCAATCTGATTATATACTTCACAATTTTTCATAAGCTCTTCATGCGTCCCGATTCCTACCATATTACCTTCATCAAGAACTATTATTTGGTCAGCATTCATAATAGTACTTACTCTTTGAGCAACTATAAGCATTGTACTATTATGTATCTCTTCCTTTAATTTTTTACGAAGAGCTGCATCAGTTTTTAAATCTAGAGCTGAGAAACTATCGTCAAATATTAGTATCTTTGGATTTTTTGCAAGAGCACGAGCTATAGAAAGTCTTTGTTTTTGACCTCCTGATACATTTGTACCACCTTGTGATATCTCTGTTTGGAATTTATCTGGTTTGTTATCTATAAACTCCATAGCTTGAGCTATATCAGCTGCTTTTTCTAATTCATCTTGACTTAAGTTTTCCACTCCATATTTTATATTACTTTCAATTGTTCCTGAGAATAGTACTCCTTTTTGTGGAACATATCCTATTTCATCTCTTAATTCATGTTGGTTTATATCTTTAACATTTACACCATTTACTAATACTTCACCTTCAGATGTATCAAAGAAACGAGGTATTAAGTTTATAAGTGTTGACTTACCACTACCAGTACTTCCTATGAAGGCTGTTGTTTCACCAGGCTTTGCCATAAAGTTTATATTAGTTAAAACATTATGTTCAGCATCTGGATATTTAAATGATACATTTTTAAATTCAACATTTCCGTATTCTTCTTTATTAAATCCTTTAGGATTTTTAGGGTCATCTATAACTACATTGGTTTCTAAAACTTCTCCTATACGTCCAGCTGATACAGATGCACGAGGTAATATAACTGATAACATTGTTAACATTAAGAATGACATTATAATTTGCATTGCATATTGTATAAATGCCATCATATCTCCAACTTGCATATTCCCAGCATCTATTTGGTGAGCTCCTGACCATACTATTATAACTGTTATTACATTCATAATAAGCATCATAGTAGGCATCATTAAAGCCATTATACGATTAACAAATGTATTTGTTTTTCTAAGCATTTCATTTGTCTCATCAAATCTCTTTTCTTCAGTTTTTTGAGTACCAAATGCACGAATAACTAACATCCCTGTAAGCGATTCACGTGTTACTAGGTTTAATTTATCAACAAGTTTTTGAACTATTTTAAATCTAGGTATTGCTAATGCAAATAATACACTTACAAATGATAATATAGCTACCACTGCAACACCTATTATCCATGCCATAGATGTATCAGTATTTAATATCTTAATTACTCCACCTATACCTAGTATTGGAGCGTAAAATACCATTCTAACTAATAAAACCATGAATGTTTGTATTTGTTGAATGTCATTAGTACTACGAGTTATTAAAGATGCAGTTGAAAATTTATCAAATTCTGTATTTGAAAATCCTACAACTTTTCTAAACACATCTTTACGAAGATTTTTACCCATTCCTGCTGCTACTCTAGCTGCTAAAAATCCTACAGTTACTGTTGCTGCCATACTTATAAGTGCTATACCTAGCATTTTAGCTCCTGAAGTAAGTATGTAATTAGTTTGTAGTTTTTCTGTGTCTATTCCAATTTTTTCATATTCACTTTTAACGTAATAAATTGATGATTGAGTTAACATATTTTCATCTAAATTTTCTAGTTTTTCATCGATTCCTTTTTTCATCTCATTTATTTGATTTTGTGGCATTTTAGGAATAATAGTCCATATATCCGTACCTTTTGGAACATTAGGTATTTTTCCTTCTTTATTTGCCATATCAAGAGCTGAAACTGTCATTATAGATTTACTTATTATAGAGTTAAGTTCATCTATTGTTTCTTTATCTTTTGTGTTTAAATCATAAATAGCTTTATCATCTTGTGATAAAACATAATTTTTTTCGATTTTACTTTTTTCACTATCTGTCATGAAAATCATAAGTTTGTTCAATTCACTTTTACGAATTTCTTTTGGTACTGCATTTTCTATACCATTTTGCTGAATACCAACATTAACAATTTTTGATGTATAATCTGGTAATGAAAGATCACATACTGCTTGCACAACTAAAAGTGCAACTACTGTTATAATTGATAACACAAATGGTTTTAAGTATTTAAGAACTTTAAACATTAATCATTCCTCCTCCACATTGTTAAATATTTTTAATAACTTAAATAACTTTAAATTATAAATTTTACAATTTAATAAAATTTGTTGTATAATAGTTAATATAGTTATATTTTTTAATAGTTATACTTTTTAACTATTATACTTTTTAAGTATATATGTTTTTTAAAAAAAGTCAATAATATATATATTATTTTCTTGGTCACTAAATTTATTCTATTAATTTATACTAATAAATGTCACTTATATTTTTTATGGAGGGTAAGGTAAATGAATGATACTAAGCTAGAAAATATAGTTCAAAACTTTATAACTATAATGCCATTATTCAAAAAAAATTATTTACAAAAAATGATTGTAATCTTTCACCTGAAAAATTAAATCATTCTCATTTTCAAATAATGGCTGTTTTAAAGGAAAAAGGAATGTTGCCTATATCAGAAATTGGTAAAAAGCTTCTAATTTCTACACCTAATATGACTAAACTTATTAATAAGCTTATTGATGAGGAAATGGTGGAGAGAATTCCCGATAAGAAAGACCGTAGAATTATTAATATTGAATTAACACAAAAAGGTCATCAATATCTAGATGAAAAATTTAAGCATGCTAAAGATGCTTTAAAAGTAAGACTTTCAACTTTATCAGATAGTCAACTTATTAAACTTGGTACATCTTTAGAAAATTTAAAAGAGGTTTTAATGGAATTAAGCTCAGAAGAATAATTCTGAGCTTAATTTTTTACATTATTATTATTTATATCATTATTTTTATTATCTTTACTAGGATTGGGTATATTATCCAAAGCAGTAGACTTACCAAAATAATATCCAAGTACCATACTAAATATAGGTATAAATTGGTCTTGAGTTATTTTTCCTTTTATACTTAAATAACAAAAAACAACTGTCAATAATAATGCAATTGTTTTTCTAACGCTTGAAAAATGCGTCCAGAAAGATTTTCCTGTATTTTGAGAATTTTTCAAATTTGTCACCTCTTCTAATACATTCTATTCTGGACTATAACATAATGTGATTTATTTGTTCTTTATTCAACATTAAATACTGATATTTCGGGTATATTCATTAATCTAAAAGGTGATCTTGTATTCCCTAAACCTGAATTAACATATAACTTTGTTCTATCGTTTATTTCATAGAAGCCTTTCGTGTATTTTTCTCCAAATGGAGGTGTAATTATAGCTCCTATAAATGGAAGTGCTACTTGACCTCCATGGCTATGGCCAGCAACTGCTAGATCTATATTTGAATAGTCAAACTCACTAATTAAATCTGGCTCGTGTAACATTAATATATTTATATCATTGTTATTTATTTTTTTTTCTATAGATTTTGCATCTGGTTTCCCAAACATAACTTCATCTAGGCCTGATATAGTAATATTTTTATCTTTATTTATAGGAATAGATACTGTTTCATTTACAAGTATTTTAAATCCTGACTTAATCATTATGTTCTCATAATACTTATGGCCTCCACTACCATAATCATGATTCCCCCATACTGAATACTTACCTAGTTTAGAATTTATATTAGACATTATTGAAGTTACTTTATCTATATCTTTATACTGACTTGCTTTATCAATTAGATCTCCCGTAAACAATACAATATCTGGATTTTGTTTATTAATTTTCTTTACCGCTTTTTCTAATTGACTTAAAGAATAAAATTCACCTAGTTGAGTATCTGTAAACTGAACTATTTTTATATTCTTTGCTTCTTTATTTTCATTAATATTAATATTATAGTTTTTAGCTATTAGCATATTAGGTTCTATCTTTGCCATGTAAACTAAAAGTGATGTTACAATTACTAGTGTTATTAATATAAATGTAAAAATTTTTTTTATTATTTTCATATCTGTCACTTCTTTCTATTTTTGTATAATTACATTTTATACTAGATATATTACATTTAGATTACTAATATAAATTAATTTAGTTAAAGTTTTGATTTATCCACAGATAATACAAAATACAATATTTTCTAATATAAAAAACTACCCTTTTCAGGATAGTTTTGAATACGTTTTCATAAAATTGTCCACAATTTTCAGACTTATCTACATATTTTTGTTAACTTATCAGTATTTATATGTGTTTTATCATAAATTTTATTACTTCTACTACTTCATATTCTATTAAACTAAATATCTTATGCACAACATGACTTTTAGGAATATTTGCAACATCTTCTTCAATCCAAGTTCTTACTATAGTATCTTCACTAGAATCATACTCAATATTTAAATTAGGTGTATCAAAATCCTTTATACTTACTTTAAATATATAACTTTTATCTTTTATAACATCACTATTTTTTTCTATGTATTCTATTATCATTTTTCTATTTTCAAACTTCGTTTCCATATTTAACTTATCCTCCTTAAGATTTATATTATACATTTTATCCATAAAACAGATATATTATAAAAAAGGTATCAACTATTTTAATTAGTTGATACCTTTTTTATCGGTAATTTAATAATAAATTCAGTTTCTTTATCTACTTCACTATTTACAATTATATCTCCACTATGTAATTTTACTATTGATTTTGATATAGTAAGACCGACACCAATACCACCTGTTTCTTTACTCCTAGATTCATCTACTCTATAAAAACGCTCAAATATATGATTTATATCTTTTTCAGGTATTCCTATCCCATTATCTTTTATAGATATATTTATACTAGAATCCTTTATATAATTTTTTATTTTAATATTTCCATTGGAGTTTGTATACTTAATTGCATTAGATAATAAATTTATAATTACTTGAGAGAATTGTCTTTTATCTATAAATATATATATATCTTCAAGATCATAATCTAATTTTATATTTTTTTCTAATGCCTTGCCTTCGTAATTATATACTATATTTGTTATTAAATCTTTTATATTTATTTTTTCTTTTTCTAAATTATTTTTTTCACTATCAAATTTAGCTAGGTTTCTAAGACCTTCTACTAACTTTGTGATTCTAGATACTTCTTCATTTATGCTTACTAATCTTTCTTTTGATGGTTCCCATATTCCAGCTATTATAAGGTCTAAATGCCCCTTTATACTTGTTAAAGGTGTTCTAAGTTCATGCGCTATATCTGTAGTCAGCCTTTTTCTTAAATTTTCTTGCTCGCTTAATTCATATCCTAGCTTATTTATAGAATTTATAAGTTCATCCACTTCATCTATATTACTTTTATAATCTATATCATCTTTATAGTTGCCCTTTTCTATATCTTTAGCCATTTTTGATACCTTGGCTATAGGATTTGATATAGATTTAGATATTATAAAAGATATAATTACAATACTTCCTATAGATATAATAGCTATAATTATAATTATCTTATTCATATCATGAAAAAATTCCATATCATTTTTCATATAATATGTAGATGCATAATGCCCTATATATGGGTATCCAGCTACATTTCCATTATCATCGTAAACGGTAATTTCATACTCACTGAATTTATTATTCCAAGTATTATCTATACTTTGCATATTTTTACTTATTTCGTTTAATGTTTCGTTAGATAATATTTTTTCATCTTCAAAGATACTCCATACTAATTTTTTATTTTTATCATATATTTCAAGAGCTATTCCCTTTCTAATAGCATCTTCTCCTAAAGCTTTTATAGTTTCTATATCCCAATTATTATCTTTATACACACTTTTTAAATCAAAAATAAGGTGTTCTACTTCTGCTTTATTGCTATCATCCACATATTCTCTAAACCCATTTTCAAAAGTCATAACTACAAATATTTTTATAGATACAATAGTTAATAGCATTATAATAGTAAATGCTTTAATTATTTTTCCGTTTATTGACTTAGTTTTATAATCCAAATTTGTATCCTATTCCATATACAGTTTGTATAATTTTAGGGCTACTTGAATCAATTTCTATCTTTTGGCGTAAATTTTTTATATGGCTATCTATAACTCTATCTATTTTTTCGTAATAACTCTCATTTGTATTTTCTAAAAGTTCTTCTCTTGTATATGTCTTTTTTGGGTTAGATGCAAGTCTTAGTAATATTTTATACTCAGTGAGAGTAAGTCCTATTTGCTTTCCTCTTATTTTTAACTCCGGGGAAAGTTTACTTAATTCAAATTCTTCTCCAAATTTTATTGATGAGGTTTCCTTTAAATCTAAACTTCTTTTTAGGATAGCTTTTACTCTGTAAACTAATTCTATTACATTAAATGGTTTACAAATATAATCATCACATCCTAATTTAAATCCATCTATTTTATCTTCATCTTCTATTTTTGCTGTTAACATTATTATTGGAGTATCTGATTTTTCTCTTATATATTCACATATTTTCTCTCCACTTATATCTGGTAGCATTCTATCTAATATTACAACATCATAATTATTATTATCAAAATAATCTATTGCAGTTTTTCCGTTATGTGAAACATCTGTATTATAATTTTCTACATCTAAACACGCTTTTACAAATTCACATATTTTAGGTTCATCATCCACAAGCAATATATTAGCCATGTTATTATCTCCTTCCTAAAAATTAATTTTTCTCTTTCTCATCCCTACATTTAAAACTAGACCTAAACTAGCTAATGATGAAACCAAAGAGCTTCCTCCATAGCTAATTAGTGGTAATGTTACACCAGTAACAGGTATTAATGCCATTGTCATTCCTATATTTTGTATAATTTGATAGGTAAACATACTTGTTACGCCTACTATTATTAATGTTCCATAAAAATCTTTCGCCTCTCTTGCCATATTAATCATCCTTATAATAAACATTATATATAAAAATATAATGATAAACATACCTATCATTCCAAGTTCCTCTCCTATAACAGCAAATATAAAATCGCTATCTTGCACAGGTAAAAAATTACTATTATTTTGAGTTCCATTATAAAGACCTTTACCTTTACTACCTCCAGAGCCTATTGCTATCATAGATTGAATTACTTGATAATTTCCTGGATAACTTAAATCATCTGGATGTAGGAATGCCTGTATCCTTACTTTTTGGTGCGGAGCCATAAAAATATAAATTAATGGAACTAATATAACTAATCCTAAAAATGCTTTTTTTATTATGTCTATATTAAGCCCTGATACAAATAACATTCCAAATATTATACATCCAAATACTATTGTTCCTCCTAAATCCGGTTGTATGAGCATTAATACAAGTATAGGCATGGCATAAATGACTACTGGAATTAATTCTTTTATTGTATTTAACTTTCCTCTTCTTTTTTCAACTATTTTAGCATAACTTATGGTAAAAGTAATCTTTACCAATTCAGATGTTTGAAGGTATAGTGGACCTAGTTTTATCCACCTTCTTGAACCTTCCTGGACTTTTCCAAGACCCGGAACCCATATTATTAATAATAGTATTATACTAGCTATATAAAAAGCTTTATAGTTTTTACCTAAAGTATTGTAGTTAATCATTAGTGTAACCAATATTAAAATAACAGCTAGTGAAAAAGCTATTATTTGCTTAATTATCTTGTTGTAATTCCCTGTATCTCTTGCATGCGTTGCACTACTTAAAATTATTATCCCAAATATAAATATTGATAATATACTAAGTATAAGTTTTAAATCTAATTCTTTTATTATTTTATATTTTTTAGTGTTCATGTTTTCCCGTCTTTCTAAAATAAAAGCCTATGATAAAAGAATTTATGCATAGGCTTAATTGAATTTAATTTATTATATTCCTAAAAATAATCTAGCTAGTGTAAAATATATAGTTAACGCAAATGCATCTACTATTGTTGTTATAAGAGGACTTGCCATTATAGCTGGATCTAATTTTAATTTTTTAGCTATAATAGGTAAAATACTTCCTACAACTTTTGCTATTATTACAGTAAAAAATAAACTTCCACATACAGTAAGTGTAATCATTATGTCTGTATTTTCTAAAAAATATATTCTTAAAAAATTAACAGTCGAAAGTATTGATGCTACAATTAAACTTACTCTAAATTCTTTATACATTACCTTTAAGTAATCTTTTGTACTTATATCTCCAAGTGCTAATCCTCTAATAATTAATGTTGATGACTGAGATCCGGCATTTCCACCAGTATCCATAAGCATAGGTATAAATGCAGCTAGTATAACTACTGATTGAATAACTTCATCAAATTCTTTTATTATTGAACCCGTTACAGTAGCTGATATCATCAAAACTAAAAGCCATACTACTCTATGTTTTGCTAATTGCAACACTGATGTTTTTAAATATGCTTCTTCACTTGGTTTTATAGCTGCCATCTTTTGAAAATCTTCAGTATTTTCTTGTTCAATAATATCCACTATATCATCTATTGTTATTATTCCTACTAGTCTTTCTTCTTTATCTACTACTGACATTGAAAGTAAGTCGTACTCTTTAAATAAAGAAGCAACTTTTTCTTGATCTTCACATGTTTTTACACTTATTGTATTTTTATCCATTATATTTGAAATTAGAGTATCTTCATCACTTAAAATTAAATCTTTTATAGTAATAGTTCCTTTTAACTTTCTATAGTTATCTATTACGAAACATGTATCTATTGTTTCTTTATTTAATCCAGTTTTTCTAGTGTGATTTATAGCTTCTTTTACTGTCATTTCTTCTTTTAAATCAACAAACTCTATTGTCATTATAGAACCTGCTGATGATTCATTATACTTTAGAAATTGATTTATTAATTTTCTTTTTTCTATTGAAGTATTTTTAAGAACCTTTTTTACTATATTAGCAGGCAGCTCTTCTATTAAAGCTACCGTATCATCTAAAAATAACTTTTCAATTATTTCTCTCACTTCACTATCTGCAATTATTTCTACAATATATTGTTGAGATTCTTTATCTAAATATGAAAAAACCTCTGCTGATGCATCTTTTGGTAATATTCTAAACACCAAAATTAAGTCCTCAGTTTCTAAGTCCATCATACGCTTTGCTATATCTACATGCTTCATACTTTGCAGATACTCACTTAACTCTATAATTTTATTTTCATGTATTAATACTCTTATTTTTTCTGCCATGATTTTCTCCTTATCAGAGTTCATAAGCATAAACTAAATTATATTTATATTAGGTTTCAATTTACTTAAGTTTAGTAGTGATACATATGAACTCTTTAAAATATTTTATTTTTTGATACTTATTTAAATGCTGCCAACTATCATCCATAAGATCACTCTCCTTTTCATATTTTTCATTATATAAAAAAAGTATGGAGAAAATATGGATAATTGTTTTTATACTAAAAAAAGCGTATTGATAAATTTATCAATACGCTTAAAATATTTTATTTAGTTTATATCTAATACAATTTCATTTATCACTGCTTTAGGGTCATTCATAACAAATTTAGGCTCTACTTCGTAATATTCAAAGTCTATAAATCTTTCTATTTTTTCTATATCTTCTACAGTGCCATCTATAACAAATAATACTGCCATTGATGACTTTATTTCTTCTATTGAAAGTTCATTTATTATATTAGAACCGTTTTGTACCTCAGTTCTTATTCTAACTCCTAAAGCTTCCCCGCTTTCTCTAAGTGCACTTGCACATGCTTCATTTTCACATACTGCTACTATACTTTTATTCATATTTTTTCCCTCTCTAATCTATTATACTACATTCTATATTATCTTATTTTTGTCTTTATTAAGTCAATAACTATTATTAATAACTTACATATATTATGTAAATTATTTTATTTTCATAGCTAATAAAATAGTAATTATAGGAAAGAAAAAACAAAGTACTGCATATGGAGCATAAGATAAGAATGATACCCCTGTAACTAAACGTATAATTATTGAGTTAACGTTCCATGGTATAATCGGCGCAATTATAATTCCTGTATCAGATATAGTTCTCATCAATATATTTCACCTTTACCTATTTTACAAACTTCTATACTTCCTTGGCCTTAATACTTATATTTATAATATATATAATTTTACTCACTCATTTATAAATTTTTATCTAAAATATTTTCTTTTCTTGAAATAGCATCTTTTAATTGGTTCATTGCTTTTTCTAATAACAGCCTTGAACAAGCTACATTAAGTCTCATATATCCAGATCCTTCTATTCCAAAATCACGACCATCGTTTAATCCTATTTTCGCTTCATTTATAAAGAAATCTACTAAATCATCTTCATCTAAATTTAAACCTTTACAATCTAGCCACATTAAATATGTACAACCTGGTCTATTCGGTTTTATCTGCGGTATATTTTTATCACAAAAATCTATAATATATTCAACATTTCCTTCTATATATTTTAAAACTTGTTCTAACCATTCTTCACCTTCAGTATATGCAGCTATATTGGCTACTAAACTAATCGTATTAATATTATTTGAATCTAATCGTTCTTGCATATCTTCATATATTTCTTTCATTTCTAAGTTTGGAAATATAGTAGTTGAAACTTGTAATCCTGCTAAATTAAATGTTTTAGTAGATGATATACAAGTTATTGTATTTTCTGCAATTTCTTTTGATATAGATGCTAGTGGTACGTGTTTATTTCCCCAAAGCATTAAATCTGAATGTATCTCATCAGATATAATCATTACATCATTTTCTAAACATATATTACCTAATTTTGTGAGTTCTTCTTTACTCCAAACTCTTCCAACTGGATTATGAGGATTGCAAAGTATTAAAAATTTAGCACCTTCCTTAATTTTATTTTCTAAATCTTCATAGTCCATGTAGTAATCTCCATCTACTCGTTTAAGTGGATTATATAATAGCTCTCCATCCCAGTTTTCAACAGCTTTAAAAAAACCGTGATAAACAGGTGGCTGAATTATAACCTTATCTCCTTCATGTATAAATTCTCTCATAAAATGATTCATTATAGTCTTTACACCAGTAGCATTAGACATATATTCTGTCTCTATATTCCAATTATTTTTCTTTAACTGCCAATTCTTAATTACTTCAAAATATTCTTTTGGTGTTGAAGTATATCCAAAAACACCATGATTTGCTCTTTCTATTACTGAATCAATAATAGGCTTAGCAGTTTTAAAATCCATATCTGCGACCCATAAAGGAATTACATCTTCTTTATTAAATTTAATTTTTCTATTATCATATTTCACTGAGTAAGTTTTGCTACGGTCTATAATTTCATCAAAGTTATAATTCACTAATACCCCTCCATATTTGTTATATTTTTCCATTTATCACTTTAATTATATTTTAGTCTATATTCTTTAAAAATGGGGTTTATTTTATAATTTATTACATGAAAATAAACTCATTTTAATA
>NZ_JAFFPK010000138.1 GCF_017590215.1 Clostridium sp. CCUG 7971 | reverse complement strand
TTTACTTTTTTCATAGCTGAAGTTATTACTGTATTTGGCGCAACCTCATTTTGGTCTCTATCAACACCTATAGCAAATTTACCTTGTTCTTTGGCCACTTCTATTGCACCTAAACCAACATCTCCTGCTGCAGAGAATATTATATCTGCACCATTTGCATACATTTGCTGTGCTATTGATTTACCTTTAGCTGAATCTGTAAATGTATTTGCATATTGATCTATAACTTTTGCATTTGGATTAGCTTCTTTAACTCCAGCTTTGTATCCTACTTCAAACCTTTTTATAACTACACCTTTTATTCCACCTATAAACCCAACTTTATTAGTCTTTGTCATTTTACCAGCTACTAATCCAACCACATATCCAGCTTGTTCTTCACTAAATGTTATACAAGTTACATTGTTTGGAGTTTTATCTTCATAATCAGCATCAACTATTGCAAACTTTTGATCTGGATAATTTTTAGCTGCCGATAAAATAGCATCTTTTAACTTAAATCCAACTCCTATTATTAAATCATTTCCATCATCTACTGCAGTTTCTATATTTGCAGTATATTCAGAGTCTTGATTAGATTCTATGTAACCTACCTCTACACCTAAGTCTTTCTTAGCCTTTTGAAGCCCTTCCCAAGAAGATTGATTAAATGATCTATCATTTATACCCCCAACCCCTGTTATCATAGTTACTTTTACCTTATTATTAATCTTATCATCATTACCCTTATTACCTGTACATCCTATTAATGCCAATGATGATACAATCGCTACCATTATTAAACATAATATCTTTTTAAATTTCATTAAAATACCTCCTATATATTTTAGTTATCATTATTTAATATTCGCAAAATATTTGTATAATATAATAAAA
>NZ_JAFFPK010000137.1 GCF_017590215.1 Clostridium sp. CCUG 7971 | reverse complement strand
ATAATCGACCAAAAGGTATGGTTTGAACATGCTAGAGATACTTTCATGGATTGGGATAAAAGACAAGGAAATTACGATGATTACTTAGACGATGTATGTGAACTATATGTAAAATCTTTAATAGGTCTTGATAAAACTTGTATAGATTTTACTAGTGATCAAGTAATAAAACTAAAGTCCGACAGAGTTTATAAAATATTACTCGTTCAAGAATAAAATGGCATTTAGATAATGGTCATATAGTAATATTTATATCTGGAAGTCCTAATTTTTTTAGTTGAAAAAATGGCTAAAAAATATAATGTTACAGATTTTATTGGAAGTGACTATATATTTGAAAATGAAACATTTAATGGAACAGTTATACCAATGTGGGACTCTAAAAGTAAAAACACGGCTATAAATGATTTTGTAGATAAATATAACGTAGATTTATCAAAATCCTTCGCTTATGGCGATACTAACGGTGATATAAATATGCTTAGAAGAGTAGGTAATCCAATTGCGATAAATCCTACGAAAGAGCTTTTAAATCATATTTCAACTGATGTTAATATATCAAAACATACTCAAATAATCGTTGAGAGAAAAGATATAGTTTATTCTTTATCTCCAAACGTTAATGTACTTGATATATAATTTTAAAATTATAGTATATAGCTATTGAAATTATATTTCTTAGGCTTTTGCTTGTTTTAAAGGGAGGTTAAAAATGCAAGTTAACGAAAATTTGTCTAATATGTCTCTAGATGAGGCTATAGATAAACTTAGTAAAAGTGTCTATCTTGAATCACCTGATATTTGGATAGACCTTACTGATAAAATTAATGACCATATTTTCGATGAAATGGTACTTTTCTTTGCAACTAAATATGATGTTTTACCTATTTTAAAGCATGCTGTAGAAAGTAAATTTATAGATTTAAATTTACCATCTAAAAATACGACATATAAAAATATAGGTGAACATCTAATGTCTGTTGCTATTCAGAGTAATAACATTAATATTCATAATTATCTTAAAAGATTATTAGGTCAAGATGATGATGAAATGCTTATAGAAGAAGTTAAAATAGAAAGTAATGAAAATAATAACCATGTGTCTTATAGACCTGAATTTATATGTCCTAGTTGTAATGTAAATATATTTGAATCTGGCTATAAGGCATCAGAAGATATAATTTATAAATTTTCATTAGAGAAAAATAAACTCATTGAGACTTCAAGAAATTTACTTGATAAAACAGTTTGTTGTAATTGCAATAATATTATAAAAGATATATCTATAAATCAACTTAAAAATATTTGTACGGTTCAAAATTGTAGCAAATGTTCTGCTGATTTAACAAATGTAGGAATTATAGATAAATCAAAAATGGTATATGATAAAGAATCTAATAAATTTAATTCTAAATCAACATCTTTCCACTGTGCTAATTGTGATAATCTAATAAACAAAACTCAAGAAGAATACTTTGGGCTTTAATTATATAAAAATCGCTTTGTTCAATTATTATTGAGCAAAGCGATTTTTTTAGAAATTTTTAATATTTTTTCTTAATTTATGATTGTAATAATCTATAAATGAGCTATACACATTATCATAAATTACAAAAGCTATTTCAAATCCAGTTATTGTTATTATATTTACAGGTATATATATAAATTGTTTAAATGTTAAATACAAAACTATCATTATAATATTTGCAAATAATAATTTTAATATATATTCGATATATATTGGTAAATCTCTTTCTACCATATATTTTATAAGCCCATATACTCCAAATGTAGTCGTATATAAAATCCATTGGAATTTATTAGTCATAACTATAAATCCTAAAATTATAGATCCCATATAAAAAATAACACCACTTTTAGGTCCAAATTCCATTATTATTATTGAAATTGGTAAAGATGCTAGACCCATAATAAACAATGTATTTATAGGTATTATATTTATAAGAATTAATAAAATTATATTTAAAGCTAATAATATTCCTCCAAAAGCTACTTTTTTACTCATATTTCACCTAAAAACAGCTTACTAGGTCGCCACCAAAGCATTCGCAACAAGTGTCTAAGCACCATAACTTACCACAATCTTCGCAACAATCCCCACCACAACAGCATAAATCATCACAACAACAGCAGCAACATCCATCCAAATCATTACGTCTTCTTCTATTATATCTATATGATCTATCTCTGTAATCATCTCTATAGAAAACATAATTATCTAGCGCTTTTTTATACTCTAAATTTTCTGGATCCATAGTATTTGCTTTGTTTATACTATTTTCACCCTCTTCATAGTAACCTAAATTCATAGCAGATATTCCATTTAAGTAATACCAGTTAGCACATTTTTCACCTATATTTCTTAAAAAATTGTAAGCCTTATCAAATTCATTATTGTCTATAAGTTTTCTAATAGTCATAAAATTATCATTGTTATAAGTATTGCTATACATTAGTTTCACACCCTTTTTTTAATATATTTTGGTATCTAAGATATACTCCTGAATAAACTATATTTTCTATTATATTTGTATTAACCTTTAAGTTTAAATTATCTACACTTCTAGCAAGCATTCCTAAGGACATACTTATAAGTTTATCTGCCTTTTCTCTTAGTTCTTCTCTTTTGTCTATGTACTCTATAAATGGATTATATCTTCCTTTTTCATAGTCTTTATCTAAATCTTCATATGCATCTAATATATAAATATACTTACCTACATTAAATCCAATTTTCCTTAAATCTTTCTCAAACTCATCTTCTTTATATGCAAATATTTCTCCCATAAGATTTCCGAAAGTATTAGATACTAAATCTATATTTAGATTTTTTTCTTGTTCTAGATTATATAGTATTTCTAATTGGTTCTTTATAAATTCAGCTTTTTGAGGATATTTTTCATAAGCAAGCTTTAATTTCCCCTTATATATATTATATGCTAATTTATCCTTTATGCCTTTATCATCTCTTAAATTATCTTCTAATTTATAATATGTAAGAAGTACATTCATACTTGCTGCATATTCTGTAATATCATTTATTATCTTCTTTTTCTTTTTAAATGGATTTGCGATACAACCTTCTTCTATTACATTAGGCTTTGGCCTATATACTGATGTTAATACTAATATTAAAAATGTTATATCATAATTTAATGAAAGTCTTGATATTTCTCCATGGTTATCTTTTAAGTACTTACATAACCCACAGTAATATCCTCTATAATGTTCATACTCTCTAAAAGTTAAATCCATCTTATTTACTTTTACATATCCAAACATATTTATTCCTTTCTACTATTTTTATATTCTAAAGCTACTATCTTTTTACTAAATATTAATTCTATATAGTTATAAATTTTACCATAAAATTTTTAAATTTAACTGTATTATTTGTTAAATCTTCATTATATTCATCATATATGCTTTCATCATTTATAACAAGCTTTGCCATAGTTGTTGGTAACTTAAATCTCTTAGGTCCAACTGATCCAGGGTTTATATATAATATATTCTCTTTATCATATATATTACTTTTATGTGAATGCCCATATACAACTATATCAATATTTTCTTTTTTTAAATCTATACTTACTTTATTTATGTCATGAACCAAATATATACGTTTGCCCATTACCTCTATAATTTTTTCATTTAATATAGTTTTGTTATCTATATTCTTATCTATATTTCCTAATATTGCCTCGGTTTTAGCAATTTTATTTAAATTTTCTATTATATCTAATTTTCCTATATCACCTGAATGAAGTATTAAGTTACAGCCTTTTAAGTTATTTATAACTTCTTCTCTCAATAATCCATGTGTATCTGATATTAATCCTATAATCATAGTTTATCTCCTAATTTTTATTTCATATATATATTATATCCATAATTTACTTAATAATAAAACTCCTATGAACTTATATAATGTCCATAGGAGTTTTATTATATTTCTAATTTATATTTAATATCTTTTATTTTATCTAATACAAAGTCTAAATCTTTAAAATCATGTGTTGCCATAAGTGTTAATCTAAGTATAGCTTTTCCTCTTTTTACTGTCGGATACCTTATAGCCGGAATATATATCCCCTCTTCTAGTAACATTTTACTAAATTCAAGTGCTAGCTCTTCTTTTCCTATTAATATTGGTATTATTGGACTTTCACTATTTATATCAAATCCTATATTCCTTAATCCTTCACATATATAATCAATGTTTTTATGAAGCTTTTCTACCAAATTTGGATTCGTATCTATTATATTTACACTTTTAATAGCTCCATTTATAACTGCTGGTGAAAGTGCTGTTGAAAAAATAAAACTTCTAGCTTTATTTTTTATATAATCGATTACATCCTTTTTTGCACATACAAAACCACCTTCACTACCTATTGCTTTACTTAAAGTCCCAATTATAATATCTGGTTTTAAGTTAAAATATTCACTACTACCTCTTCCTGTTTTTCCTATAACTCCAGTTGCATGTGCATCATCAACTAAAGTAAGTAGTTTATATTTTTTAGCTATTTCTATAATTTTTTCTAATTTAGCAATATCTCCATCCATACTAAACACACTATCTGTTACTATCATTCCATATTTGGGAACATTAGACTTTATTTTAGCTTCTAAATCTTTCATATCATTATGTTTATATACAATAGTCTTAGCTTTAGAAAGCCTGCACCCATCAATTATACTAGCATGATTTAACTCATCGCTAAATATATAGTAATTTTCATCACATATAGCTGAGATTACACCTACATTGGCCATATATCCAGTATTAAAAATAAGTGTGTCTTCAGTATTTTTAAATTTAGATATTTCTTCTTCTAATTTTTTATGTAAATCATAACTTCCTGTCGTTAGTCTTGATCCACCTGATCCTAATCCATATTTATTTATAGCTTCTATTGAAGCCTTTTTTACTTCTTCATTATTACAAAGTCCTAAATAGTTATTAGATGACATTAAAAGTACATCTTTTCCATCAATAGTTGTAAATTTGTCTTGAGGTTTACTTAGGTACTTCATTTCTCTATATAAATTACTTTCTTTTATATTTTTTAGCTTGTCCTTTATATTATTCATGGCTTAATTTTCTCCTAGCAGACAATCTCTATAAAATAGAAAAGGACCTATACCAGCCCTTTTTATATTCCATTTTGAATAAATTTTTTGTATGATAAATTTCTATTAATCTTAATATCATTTTTTATAACTACCTTTGATTTTTCAATATAATCTATGCAGTTTTGCAGATTAGAAATCGATGAGTCATATAGAAATACTCTTCCTCCATTTTCATTCCCCAATTCTTTTAGATGAGGAAATCTTACATACCCATACTTTTTAGATGCTACATATCCAGCTGTATAATTTGGGTCATCTGAATAACATACTTCTCCTATTATATATGGACAGTTTACTACCTTACTAGCAAGAGCCAATGCCTCTATAAAGTGCCCATTATATTTAGTTTCCTTCGTTAAATGATTTATATTAGAATCTTCAAAATCCATATATGTTGCTCTTATACCTCTTTGCTTATCTGGTTCTAACCTCTCCATAGTATTAATATCTAGTAAAATTGCGCCTCTCATATTTGATACTTCTCTTAATAAATTAATTATATTTTGAGACTTTTCTTTATTTATTCCTAGTTTCATTAGCATAGTTTTAGCTGCGTCTAATCCTTCTATATAATTATTTACATCTACAGTAGTTACATCTAAAGGATTTATAGTTTCTAATTCACTTTCTTTTACTTTTTCTATTTTTATATTTATAAAGTCAGATTTACCCTTTGAGTGCAATAATGCTCTTTTTAAAAGTAAATTAACTGCCTCTTCTATATTCTCTTCCTTAATTATCTTTTCAGCTCCTGATATATGATTATCATCCTTTGATGATCTCATTTTTATACTGTATAATCCCATAATATTTATCCCATCTCCATATAATTTAAATAATTATTGTATGGTGTTTTTTTGACTATATTTTTTATTACTTTATAAATAAAATAAGATGATAATAAGGTATAAACCATACCTGGAAATGCAGCTATAATTAGCGCCTTTAAAGGAGTACCTACTATAAAATGCATAACTATTCTACCTACAATTGTTCCTATAGGCCCAGCTAATGAAATTATTAAAATTCCCGTTCCTAGATAACTTATTATACCTCCAGCTATAATTCTAAATACCATTGCTACAACTACATTTAGTATCGTGTGAGTTCCCATGATTAAATTTATAAAACTTGCTATTATCCCAGAGGTTATATACTTTTTAAACCCAAATGTAGCACATATACCGATTGCTATTGGTGCTGACATTTGAAATTCTGTACCAGGAATTAATCCCGGTAATTTAAATGTTCCTGATATGGCAATTATGATTGATAATAAAGCTATTAATGTTATTTCTTTAGTTTTACTATTCATACTTTTACCTCTTCTAATTAATAATTATTTAAATTCATTAAAATATTCTATTATACTATCTCTAGCTACATCTACCATAAAATCAATTTCTTCTTCACTTATAACATAAGGTGGCATAAAGTAAATTATATTTCCTAATGCCCTTAAAAGTACTCCTTTTTTCAATGCCTTTTGGTATATTTTATATCCTACTCTTTTCTCACTTTCAAAAGGTTCCTTAGTTTCTTTACTTTTAACTAGTTCAATAGCTCCAATCATTCCTAATTGTCTATACTCTCCTACATAAGGTATATCCTTAAGAACACTTTCCACCTTTTCTCTTAGATATTTACTCTTTATTTTATTTTTATTTATTATATCTTCATCTTCAAATATCTTTAATGTTTCAACTGCAACACTACATCCTAAAGGGTTACCTGAATAACTGTGACTATGTAAAAAAGCCTTCATAGTATTATAGTCATCATAAAATGCATCGTAAATCTTATCACTCATTAGGACCAGAGAAAGCGGCATATATCCAGCTGTCAGCCCCTTTGATAAACACATTATATCTGGTGAAATTTGTGCATGATTACATGCAAACATCTTACCAGTTCTTCCAAAACCAACTGCTATCTCATCAGCAATTAAATTGATATCATATTTATCACAAAGTTCTCTTAGCTTAACTAAATACTTTGAAGAGTATATTTTCATACCAGCTGCACACTGTACCAGTGGCTCTATTATTATTGCACTTACCTCATCATGGACTACTTTTATTTTTTCTTCCATATTTACAAAACACTCTGCATCACAAGTATCTCTTTCTTTATTAAATTTACATCTAAAACAGTCTGGACCTTCAACTTTTATAGAATCTAGTAATATTGGCTTATAAACTTTGCTATACAAATCAACATCTCCCATAGATAATGCTCCTATTGTCTCACCGTGATATGCATCTGATATATTTACAAACCTAGTTTTATTAGTTTCACCTATTTGTTGGTGGTATTGAAAACTTAATTTCAATGCTATTTCTATTGCAGAAGATCCATTATCGCCGAAGAATACCTTTTTAAGTCTATCTGGGGATATAGAAATCATCTTCTCACATAGGTCAATAGCTGGCTTATGAGTAAAGTTAGCAAATATTACGTGCTCTAAAGTATTTGCTTGTTTATAAAGTGCATCATTTATTCTTTGATTTGAATGGCCAAATAAATTTACCCACCATGATGATACTGCGTCTAAATATGTATTTCCATCTATATCCTCAAGATAAATACCTTTACCTTTTTCAATCACTATAGGAGGAAATTTCTCATAGTCTTTCATTTGAGAGCATGGATGCCAAACATATTTTAAATCTTTTTCTTGAAGCTTTTTCATACTCATATCAACACTCCTTTAATTAAATATGTTTAATATTTTTTCTAGGCATAAACTTCTATATTCGTTTTTTATGTTATTAATATTTGGCTTTTTAATATTTCTAATAGTTTGTATCACTTTTAAATTTGTTAGCTTTTCTATCATCTGTATATTATCTTTTTCATAAAACTTATCATTGTATCCATTTATAATAATTCCTTTAGAGTTTATATTATTTTGCTTTAAAAACTCATTTGTAAGTACTGTATGATTTATAGTTCCAACACCAGCACTAGCTACTATTACAACATCAAGATTTAAATCTTTTATTAAGTCATATACAAAATACTTATCTTCTATTAAAGGAACTACTATACCTCCAGCGCCCTCGACTACTACATAGTCATACTTACTTATAAGATTATTATATTGATTTATTATCTTTTTCTTTGAAATATCCAGATTCTCAATCTTTGCTGCTAAATGAGGTGAAACCTCCTCCTTTAAGCAGTACGTATTCATCTCATAGTAATTATTATTAATATCACATACTTCTTTTACATACTTTATATCTGGTGGAATCAATTTATCATTTTCTTCTAAAATTCCTCCACTTTGGATCGGCTTAAAAGCTATTGCATTGTATCCACGTTCTCTTAATTTATAAACCAAACCTCCTGTAACAAAAGTTTTACCCACATCAGTATCTGTTCCTATTACAAAAATCCCTTTACCCATAAAGCACCTCTTTTTAGTAAACCTAATATTTATAAAAAGTTTACCGTGTATTTAAAAAAATATTACTATTATATTTCAAATCCAAGATTTCTTATCATTTTTACATCTTCAGTTATTCCACTTCCACAAGTTGTAAGCATATCACCCGTTATAGTTGCATTTGCTCCACCTTCAAAAGCTTTCTTTCCGTTCTCGGTTAAAAGATTCCTTCCCCCTGCTAATCTTATTTGGCTATCAGGATTTATAAACCTAAATAT
Source organism: Clostridium sp. CCUG 7971 (assembly GCF_017590215.1). Lineage (GTDB taxonomy): Bacteria > Bacillota > Clostridia > Peptostreptococcales > Peptostreptococcaceae > Faecalimicrobium. The sequence continues at coordinate 38,930 of NZ_JAFFPK010000137.1, read as the reverse complement.
AGCTACAATTTTTAAAAACTCTTCTTCACTTACTTTTTTAGCATCTCCTATTTTAGTACCTTCAACAAAATTCAGCATATTTAGTGGTATTGATTTTATATTTAGTTCTCTTAAATCAAAGGCCATATCTATTCTATCTTCCTCAGACTCTCCAAGGCCTATGATTCCTCCACTACAGACTTCAATGCCCACTTTTTGAGCTGCTTTTATAGTGGCTATTTTTTCATCATATGTATGAGTACTGCATATGTTTTTAAAGTGGTTTCTTGAAGTTTCTAAATTGTTATGATATCTTTCTACTCCCACATTTTTAAGCTTTATCATATCTTCTTCGTCTAATAAACCATGTGATGCACATGTTTTTATACCTACTTCATTTTTTATTGATTCATAAGATTTACAGACTGTATCTACTTCATTCTTGCTTAGTCTTTTTCCTGATGTTACTATTGAGTATCTTTTAACTTCTTTATCATGATTATACCTTGCATCTTTTATAAACTCGTCTTTAGTCAGTAAAGGATAAACATCTATATTAGTTTTATGATAAGCTGATTGAGCGCAAAATTTACAATCCTCACTGCACTTACCACTTTTCCCGTTAACTATACAGCATAAATCAAACTTATTTCCTAAGAAGTATCTTCTTATTTCATTTGCATATTTTGCTAACGTACTTAGATCATATTTTAATAACTTATTAGCTTCTTCTTTATTTATTAAGTAACCATTTTTTATGTCTTCAACTATTTTTTTTATCATTTTAAATTCTCCTATTTTTATATGCTTTTATAACTTCAGTTTACTTTTAAAACTTCTTTTCGTCAACCTAAATATATAATTAAGTTTACCAAAAACATAAAAAAAGCACTTTTACGTTTTATATTGCAAAAGTGCTTTTTCAACTATAATATAATTTTATTTATATCTCCGTCAGCATTCTCTATTGTTACAACATCTAATCCTTTATACTCTTTAAATAACCACTTTATATCTTGCATCGCTTGACTTACTTGTTTACTATTTAGATCGTTGATGAAGTACTCTCGTCTCATATCTTCGTACTGTTTATCTGTTAAAAAATTTCTAATAAATGTGAAAGCAAATAGATTAGGGATATTACTATCAGTTCCCTTTCTATATCCTTTTTTTCTTACATACATTCTCATTATATATCCTCCAAAAGTTGATTATATTAATCCTATTAAAAGTATATATAATTTACATATTTTATATTACTAAGGTTTTTTATTGTTTTATCTTAAATTAATCTCAATGTAAAAATCCTTAATAAAGTGAATTTAATTTCGTCATTATGATAAAAATAATACAATCTAATTCTATGATTTTAGTTGTTTCATTATTATAAATTACCATTTAATAGGTATTTCTTATAAATAAAAAAGAAACTTTACTCTATTATAAAGTTCCTTTTTTATTTATAGTTTCTTTATTTTAATATATTCTAATATTTTACTACATTACTAGTTATATCTTGTCTTTCTGAAGAACTGTTAACATATGCTTCAAGTGTTGTTAACAATCTATATGAATATCCTTTTCTTACTGAATAAGTTTTAGATAACATGCAAGCTTTACTATTTGATGTTGTTGTCCATGCTTGTATAGTCTTCCATCTTCCATCTACATATTGCTGTAACCTAACTGTTAGACCAGTCTTAGTTACCATACTTTGTCCTGTCACAGTTGAAGATACATTTGCAACTCCATTTGATATAGATAACCTAGAACTACCAGTATCTATATATTTGAATCTAGCATCATGAGATTCTATATCCCCTCCTATAATTTCACTTGCAAAAGTCTTTGTTGCCCCTAAGTTTAATGTTAATAAAGAAAGCATTAAACCAAAACAAACTAATTTTTTTAAACGCATAAAAATCCCCTCCTAATGTCATTTTACATATATAACGATATTGAAAGTCATTTTGTGACATTTTTTTATAAATTTTTATTTTTTATTTTATACTTTCTGCAATACTTATAATTTCTTTCTTTTTATCAGCTATTTTTGAATTCTGCATAGAATGAAAATTTATATTATACAGTTTTTCATCGTCATGCCATATTAATTTGTTCATAGTATCTTTTGCATAATACTCTGCTTCTATATTGTTTACTAATACTATATCTTTATGTATATCCTCTGTGTCATTAACTATATGAACATCATTAATTTTATAATTTTGATAAGTTATTTCCTCTCCATGATTATTTTTGTAAATTATTATTACTTCATTAGGTCCCTCTAACCTTTCAATCTCTTTAAATCCTTCAGGCAAGTATTTAGGAACTTTAATTTCAAAACTGTCTTCACCAATATCTACAGTAGTTGAAAATACATATGATGTAAATTTATCATATACCTCTTTTACAACATCAAAAAATTGATTTCTTAATGCTTCTACACTCATTGTTAATGTAAATAGCCCTATAGTAGTAACAACTAGTATCGCTGCTATACTTTTTGAATATTTGTATATTTTATTCACTACCGGATTTCGTTTTTCATACTTAATCAGTTTATTCATTTTTCCATTGAACTTATCAGAAAAATCATGATTTAATTCATCTTCATTCGGTAGTTGATCTAGCAAATAGTTTTCGACATTTTCACAACTCCTATAAAGCATTTCATCTGTAATTTCAAATTTACTCAATATTATACACCTGCATTTCTTTTAAAATACTTTTTAGTTTTTCCTTTCCTCTAGATATTCTTTTTCTTACATTATCAGGTTTTATTTTAAGAATATTCCCTATTTCATTATCGGAAAAATGGTGACTAAACTTTAACAATATGACTTGACGATACTTTTCAGGCAACTTAGAAATTGCTATTTCTAATTCCCCAAGCTCACTTGACTCGATATGTTCAGTATTATTAATTGATATTTCATTTTCAAGTAAATCTATTTTTTCTCTCTCTCTTTTATTTTTTCTATATATATCAATAGAAATATTCTTTACTATAATAACGATTAAACCTTTCGTTTTGTGACTTTTAATATCATCTATTTTATTAAAATTATCAATAATTCTTAAAAATGCCATATGTACTGCGTCTTCAGCTAAGTGATTATCTTTTAAAATATCATTAGCAACATAAAACATTGTTTGTCTGTATGTATTGTATAATAGTTCAAACTTTGAGATATCTTCGTCGCAATCTATTAAATTTAAATATATCAACATACTTTACTCTCCCTTAAATTGATTATATATAATGTTTTACCTTTTTTTTACATAAAAATCCCCCTTAAAGCAATGTTTTTCAAGTTTGTTTACTTATATCTACTTTAAGAGGTTTCACCTAAAATAAATCTATATTAATCTTCACTTTCTAATATTTCTATAAATATCTTGGCTATATTAGGATCAAATTGCGTGCCACTACACCTTTTTATCTCTTCTATTGCCTCTGATTTAGTTTTTACAGCATTATAACCTCTGTCACTAGTCATTGCATCATAAGAATCTACTATATTTACTATTCTAGATGTAATAGGTATTTCTTCTTTACTTAGACCTAAAGGATATCCTAAGCCATCATATCTTTCATGGTGAGCTAATACTCCTTTTGATACATGAGATAACTCTCCTGATGCCTGTAATATTCTATATCCTTTTTCCGTATGAGTTTTTATAATATCATATTCTTCTTTTGTTAATTTTCCAGGTTTCAATAGTATTTCTTCACTAATTCCAATCTTTCCAATATCATGAAGTTTTGTAACTAAAGCTAGTTCATCCAATTGAGATGTAGTAAGTCTTAATACCTTTCCTATTTGACGTGCATAGTTTACTAATCTTCGTGTGTGTTGTTCTGTCTCTACATTCTTTTCATTTAATGATTGGTTTAGCGAAAAAATTATAGAACTTCTTATACTTCTTTCTTGAAGGAACTTTTGTCTATATAACTTTTCTTCAGCCTCTTTCAAGTTTTCATATATACTTTCTTCTAAAGAATGTTTAATTGATGATCCTAGAGATATGCTCATTTCAATTAATTTAAAATCAGATTTTTTGCAACCGTCTACTATGTTATTTATAACTTGCTCACACCTATCTTCATCACAATTTGGCATAAGTATAATAAATTCATCTCCACCCCATCTAAAAATAAAATCATTTTTACAAGTTACTGCTCTTAAGATACTAGTAATCTTTTTTAATAGCTTATCCCCTTCTAAATGACCAAATGTATCATTAACAAATTTTAGTCCATTTACATCTCCCATTATGACTCCAATCGGAAGATATTTTGAGCTATTTAGTTCTTCTTTTTTTTCTTCAAAACAAGCCCTATTATAAGCACCGGTTAAACTATCTGTATAACTTAATTTTGTCAATTTTTCCTTTAGCTCTATTGTATCTGTAACATCTGTAGATAAAGCTACAATTCCCCAAACTTCTCCATCCTCATTAATTACAGGTACTTTTATTGTTTCTTCAATCCGATTTTCACCTGCTTGTGTGGTAATTTTACGCACGTCTCTTATCATTTTTTTAGATTCCATAGCTTCTAAGTCTTGCTTCATATATTTTAAGGCTAAACTATTTGAAATAGACTCTACTTCAAAATCATTTTTCCCTATCATACTTCTTATACCTAACTTTTTATAATGATCTGACCATTTTTTATTGTAACCTACATATCTACAATCTTTATCTTTATAAAAAATATAGTTCGGCAATGTATCTATTATAGTACGTAATATATTTTCCCTCTCTTCTAACTGCCTTTGTTTAGATTTAACTTCTGTAATATCTACTAAAACACCAAATACACCCATTAATTTATTATCTTCATCAAAGTAAGGACTTATGTAGCACTGGCTTTCTATACCACCAGCTTTGAACTCAAATTTTGATATTTCTCCACTTTTCAAAACATCATCTATTTTCTGATCACATATTAATCTTATAGTACATTTATCACATACTTCGCACTTTATACTTTTATAATCCTTTACTTCTATATTGTATAAATTTTTAAAAGCTTGATTAATGAAAATAAAGTTTTTATTTAAATCTTTAACCCATATTGTAAATGGCATATTATCTAAAACAAATTTAGTAATTTCATTTATCATTTATATACATCCCCATATCTTTTGAGTAATACTATTATTATAAAATATGAAATTTATTATTTCTATAGGTAATACTTAGTTATTTTAGTTCTAATGTTACTCAAAGAGCTACAATTTTGTTCTAGTACGTTAATTTTTTATATAATATATTTTATTTCAAAGTTAGTAAATGTACTCTCTATTTCAGTTTTAAAAAATTCTTTCATATCATTTAAATCTTCCTTTTCATATACATATTTTCCATATCCAAATTGACCATATTTAAACTTTCTACTTTCATCATCCATAGGCAATACAGTCTCTGGAAATATTTCTAATATTCTATTTTTAGCTTTAGTTGTATATCTATGAGAAATAACTTCAAATAAAATTTTATCACTGAAGTTTTCTGGCAATTTATATTTTATACTTTTTATTAAATTTGAGTATTCTTCTTTCCATCCATCATATAGGAAGACTGGAGCTATTATAAATCCAATCTGATATCCAGCATTAGCTAACTTTACAGCAGCTTCAATTCTTTTATTTATAGAAGCTGTATAATGTTCATATGTCTGTATTACTTTATCTGTATTTATACTAAATCTTATTTCAGTATGGTTGTTATGATCTATTCCGATAAGTTCATCTATATCATTATATTTTGTTACAAATCTAAATCTTGCGTATTCCTCTTTAGCAAAAAACTCGATTGCCTTTTTTAATGAATGAGTATATGGCTCAACCGGTATAGGATCTGAAGTTGCAGCTCCTTCAAATATAGTTATGCTTGGTTTTCTTTCTTCTATATATTTTTTAGCTTGAATTAGTATATCATCTACATTGGCAAATACCCTCACAAATGGTTTATCTCCTAATTGAGTATTTAGATAGCAATACTCACATCTTCCCATACATCCACTTACTAATGGCAATTGATAATGTGCAGAAGGTTTACAACTTTGAAATTTTAAACTTTTTTTAATTCCAACTACTAAAGTTTGCTTTCCTTCTTTGTATTGTTCGTTTAGATTTTCTCCTGGTATATAACCTTTTATATGATTTGATGAAATCTTTATTATATCAGTTTCCTTATTTTCCTTAACTTTATTATAAATATTTTTACCTACATCTGTTTCCAATGTATTTTTTTCAAATATTACCCTTTTAGGTTTAAACAAATTTTCCACCTCATTTATACTAAATTATTTACTCTTATTTTCTTTATTTTAGGCGTATATATTCTAATTTTTAAAATTTATATATTATTTTAAATTCAATGAATAAATTTACTATTTGTTTAATATGATTTATTAAAGGAAACAAGCTTTATAATAATTTACCAAGGGGGATAAAAATGTTAAACGTATCAAGTAGAGATTTAAATGAAAAAACTAGATTTGTAAGAGCTAGAGGTTACATTCCAGCTATAATTTATAGTTCTAAATTAGATAAAAGTGTTCCTATAGAAGTATATAAAACTGATTTTAAAAGATTAGTTGAGTCTAATAATCATAAAGGTTCTATTGAATTAAATTTAAATGGTGATTTATATAACTGCATAATTACAGATGTACAAATAGATGGAATTAAAGATGAATGTTTACATATAGATTTTAAATTAGTTTAAATAAATAAAAAACTATCTCAAATTTTGAGATAGTTTTTTTATTTATTTTTGTAATTTTGCTATCCTATCTTTATTCAATTCAGACATTCTTTTTATTACTGATAATACCATTACATATCCTATTATTATTGATACTAACATAGCTGGCCATGCAACTATATATCCCATACTATCAACAATTATACCAAATAATGTTGAACCACAAGCAAATCCTATTGCAAAGAATATATTACTTACAGCTAATATCGTCCCAAAATCTTTTTTCCCAAATAAGGAACCTGCTAAATAAGAAGGTGCTATCATATAAGCAAACACTGAAAGTCCTTTACTTGTAGCAAAAACATATGCTAGTATTGGCACTTGAGGTGAAAGTATTAGACATATACATGCTAAAGACGCCAATATAAATCCTATAATCATAGTTTTAATCATTCCAATTTTGTCAAATAGCATACCACCTATAATATTTCCTAATAAAGAAGCAAGTGCAAATAACGATCCTACCATAGCTAAAGAAGACGGTGCAAAACCTATAAATCTCAAGTATGCTGGGTATTGAACAGCTAGTGCTGATACATATATACCTATAAATATAAATCCTACTGCATAAATCCAATATGATGCCATACTTTTAACTTCGCCAAATGTATATCCCCAGTCCACAGAAATATGTGTTTTTTCTTTTATTTTAGCCTTATTTGCTTTACTTTTTATAGTCTCACTTTCATCTTTAGGCATTCTTATTAATAATAAAGATGTCGCTACTCCTACTATTAAAGATAATATAGAAAACCACAAATAAGCCTTACCATAACCATAGTTAGCTAATATACGAACTACAGCTTGTTGTAAAAATATATTCCCTATAGATCCACCTGCAAATGCTAACCCCATAGCTTTACCTTTTGTATCATCATCAAACCATGCTGTTATTAAAAGAGGTACTCCTATAGAAGATATAGCAATTGTACCAATTTGAGATACTGAATAACCTAAATAAAACATCCATAGTTCGTGAGAAAATGCCAGTAATAATATTCCTCCACCAGAAAGTATAGATCCTATTACAAATATTAGCTTGGCTGGATATTTATTAAATCCCTTACCTATTAAAGGTGATGCTATAGAAGATGCTATAGTACCTATTGTAAACATCAAAGAAAATTGTGCAAGTGTAAACCCTTCACCTTCTACTACATAACTTATAAATTGAGGATGTATATTAGATGCTACTCCGAAAGGTATTGCCTGTATAATCATACATCCAATAACTACTAACCATCCAAACATAAACCTATTTTCTCTACTTTGACTTCTCATTTCAATCATGTTGATAACTCCTTTTTAATTTAAAAATTTAAATTTTTAGGTAGATTTTTTGCCTGGCTTCATTAAGAAACATTTTAAAATAATTACTATGAAACATTTTAATACAAGAATCTATAGTAGTTATACTTTGATTAAATTGTAAAATTTATTCTATATACATAATTTTTAAATTTTTTATATATTCTAAAAAGTATATAAAAAAGGCTGAACTATAAATCTAGCCCAGCTTTTTATTTATTATTTAAAGTATTTAACTCCTGCTTCAAATATTTTTTGATCTTTTTCACCAATAATATTTTTCATTACATTTTCTCCGATTCTCTCAGAGTGACCCATCTTTCCAAATATTCTACCATCTAAACTAGTTATACCTTCTACTCCATAGAATGAACCATTTGGATTAAATTCTATATCATATGTTGCTTTATTTTCAAAATCAACATATTGAGTTGCTATTTGCCCATTGTCAATTATACTTCTCATAACTTCTTCATTAGCTACAAATCTACCTTCTCCATGAGATATAGCTATATTATGAATATCTCCTACCTCGGTATTAGCTAGCCATGGGGATTTATTTGATGATATTTTAGTTCTAACAATTTTAGATTGGTGTCTTCCTATATTGTTATAAGTAAGAGTTGGTGCATTTTCATCAGCTTCTCTTATTTCACCATATGGTAGTAATCCAAGTTTTATAAGAGCTTGGAATCCATTACATATACCCAGCATAAGTCCATCTTTATTATTTAAAAATTCACTTACAGCTTCCGCTACCTTAGGATTTCTAAATACAGTCGCTATAAATTTACCTGAACCATCTGGCTCATCCCCTGCGCTAAATCCTCCAGGTAACATTATTATTTGTGAATTTTTAATTTCTTTAACTATTGCATCGATAGATTCATTTATATCATTTTCACTTAGATTTTTAAATACTCTTATATTACTTTCTGCTCCTGCTTTTTCAAAAGCCTTAGATAAATCATATTCACAGTTTGTTCCAGGGAATGTTGGTATAAATACTCTCGGTTTAGCTATACTTATAGATGATTTTCTAGATTCACCTTTTGATACATAATTTATAGTTTCAATTTTTTCTGTTATTGTATCTGCCTTAGTTGTAAAAACTGATTCAAGGGTACTACAATGTGCTTTATATAATTCATTTAGGCTTATATTTTCATTATTTATAACTATTGAATCACAACCACTTGTTGTTCCAAGTACAATATAATCATATCCATCTAATATACTTAAATCATCATCCGCTAATTCTAAAACTATATTTCCATAGCCTGGACTAAATAGATTATCTACATTTTCAAATACAAATCCTATTTTATTACCAAATGCCATCTTACTTATTGCTTCACATATTCCACCATATCCTAATGCATATGTTGATAATACCTTACTTTTGTGTATAAGTTCATTTATTTTCGATAAATTTTTCTTTAACTTATCAAAGTTAATCACATCATTTTCTAATCTATCTGTGTATAACATAACAACTTTTGAGTTATATTTCTTAAATTCTGGTGAAACTACATGTTTTGCATCCACAGTATCCACAGCAAATGATACTAATGTTGGTGGTACATCTATATCTTTAAATGTACCAGACATACTATCTTTTCCGCCTATTGCAGGTATTTCAAGCTTATTTTGAGCATAATATGCGCCTAAAAGAGCTGCAAATGGTTTACCCCATTTACTTGGATTATACCCAAGCTTTTCAAAATATTCTTGTAATGTAAGTCTTATATTTTTATAATTACCCCCAATAGCCACAACTTTACACACAGATTCAACCACTGCATATAAAGCACCGTGGAATGGACTCCATTTACCTATCTTCGGATTGTATCCATATGTCATTATAGTAGAAGTATTTGTTTCACCATTAAGAATAGGTATTTTAGCAACCATTCCTTGAGATGGAGTGGCTTGATATTTTCCTCCAAATGGCATAATAACTGTACCTGCTCCTATACTACTATCAAACTTTTCTACCAATCCTTTTTGAGAACAAACATTTAAATCAGATAATACGTTTATAAATTTATCTTTAAAACTCACTTCCATGTCTACAGATATTTCTTTAAATTCATTATCTTTTGCATTGGACTTAAAGTACGTATTACTTTCATCAACTTTCTCTACATGTACTTTTGTAGTTTGTTTAACACCATTAGTTTCTAGAAATTCTCTTTTTACATTTACAATAGCCTTATCATTCCAAAACATTCTCATATACCCACTATCTGTTACAGTAGCTACATGAGTCGCTTCTAAATTTTCTTCTTTAGCTAGATTTATGAACTTTTCTTTATTTTCTTTAGTAATAACTACAGCCATACGCTCTTGAGATTCAGATATTGATATTTCTGTTCCATCAAGACCTTCATACTTTTTAGGAACTAAGTTTAAATTAATATCTAAGCTGTCTGCAACTTCACCTATAGCAACACATACTCCACCTGCTCCAAAGTCATTACATCTTTTTATCATTTGTGCTACTTCTTTATTTCTAAAAAATCTTTGTATCTTTCTTTCATTAGGTGCATCACCTTTTTGTACTTCTGCACTACAAGTAAGTATAGATTCCTCACTGTGTTCTTTTGAAGAACCTGTAGCTCCTCCACAACCATCTCTTCCTGTTTTACCTCCAAGTAAAACCACTATATCTCCATTTTTAGGTACTTCTCTTATTACATTTTCTTTAGGAGTTGCTGCAATTACCGCTCCTATTTCCATTCTTTTTGCAACAAAGTCTTCATCATAAACTTCTGAAACTTGTCCTGTAGCTAAACCTATTTGATTTCCATATGAACTGTATCCATTAGAAGCTTCAGTAGTTATTTTTCGTTGCATAAGCTTACCTGGTAATGTATTTTCTAATGTAGTCCTTGGATCTGCACTTCCAGTTACCCTCATAGCTTGATATACATAACTTCTACCTGATAATGGATCTCTTATAGCTCCACCTAAACAAGTTGCCGCTCCACCAAAAGGTTCTATTTCTGTTGGATGGTTATGTGTCTCATTTTTAAACATCACTAAATATTTTTCTATCTTACCATCTATTTCAACATCAACGTTTATACTGCAAGCATTTATTTCTTCACTTATATCTAAGTCTTCTAACTTTCCATCTTTTCTTAATTCTTTCATAGCTATAGTTGCTATATCCATTAAGCATATATCTTTTTGTCTATCTTCATATACATTTTTTCTAGAATTAAGGTACATTTCATATGTATCATTAATTATATCTGTATATTTTCCAGATTCTATTTTAACATCTTCTATTTGAGTCATAAAAGTTGTGTGTCTACAATGATCTGACCAATATGTGTCTAGTACTTTTATTTCTGTTATAGTAGGATTTCTCTTTTCTATATTTCTAAAATATTCTTGTATATGATTTAAATCGCCTAGTGTCATAGCAAGTCCTTGATTACTTAAAAAGCTTTCAAGACCATCATTAGTTAAATCTATAAATCCATCTAAAACTTTAACTTCTGTAGGTATTTCTGTTTCCATTTTTAAAGTTTTCGGTTTTTGTAAAGATGCTTCTCTACTGTCTACAGGATTTATGCAGTATTTTTTTATATCTTCAAATTGTTCATCGGTTATGTTTCCACTTAGTATATATACCTTAGCTGTGTTTATTATAGGTCTTATCCCTTGATTTACTATTTGAATACATTGAGCAGCCCAATCTCCTCTTTGATCATATTGACCAGGTAAATACTCTATTGAAAATACTCTTTCACTTTTACCTATATCTAGTGTTTCATGATAAACTACATCTAAATTCGGCTCTGAAAATATTGTATTACATGCACTTTCATATACACTATCATCTATACCTTCTATATCATATCTATTTAAAATTCTTATATTTTCTATACTATCTATATGCAAACTTTGAATTAAATCTTTTTTTAAAGCTCTAGCTTCAAGGTCAAATCCCTTTCTTTTTTCTACTAATATTCTTTTAACATCTGACTCTAAACTTATAGCTTTTAACATATCAGTTCTCCCTTTTAGAAAAATTAATTTTACTACTATTGATTAATCATTCCTATATCTGTTCTAAAATGCATTCCTTCAAAATTTATCTTTTTAATATTTTCATATACTTTTGTAGCTGCATCTTCAACACTTTTAGCCTTAGCTGTTATACCTATTACTCTACCACCATTAGTTACTATATTATTGTTTACTATCTTTGTTCCACTATGGAAAACTACTATATCCTTGTCTAAATTTTCAAGTCCTATGATAACTTTCCCCTTTTCATAATTATCAGGATATCCTCCAGATGTAAGCATTACACAAACAGCTTCTTCATCTTGGTAATTTATAGAGATATCTTTTAATTTGTTGTCTATTATGGCTTCCATTATTTTGTTTAAATCTGTTTCTAATCTAAATAAAACAGACTGTGTTTCAGGATCTCCAAATCTTACGTTATATTCAAGGACTTTAGCTCCATCATTTGTTATCATAAATCCAACAAATAATATTCCTTTATAATTTAAATTATCTTTTTTAAACCCTTCTAGCGTTTTATACAATATTTCATCTACTTCTTTAGATAATTCTTCATTATAGATTTCGCTAGGAGAGAATGTTCCCATTCCACCAGTATTAGGACCTTGTTCATTGTTATATACTTTCTTATGATCTTTTGCACTTACCATCGGAACTATCGTGTCCTTATCTACAAATGCAAGTATTGAAGTCTCTATCCCTTGTAGAAATTCTTCTACAACTATTTTATCTCCAGCATTTCCAAACTTCTTGTCACTCATCATCTCTTTTAATGTAGAAATTGCTTCTTCTCTATTTTGCGGTATTACAACACCTTTTCCTGCAGCTAATCCATCAGCCTTTATAACAACAGGGTATCCAAAATTATCTATTCCATTTATAGCATCTTCTATATTTGTGTACTCTTTATATTTTGCTGTTGGTATATTATGTCTTACCATAAATTCTTTTGAAAATGCTTTACTTCCCTCAAGCCTAGAACATTCTTTATTAGGTCCAAATATTTTAAGACCTTCTTTCTCAAATTCATCTACAATACCTTTAACTAAAGGTACCTCTGGTCCAACTATAGTTAAATCTATTTTATTTTCTTTAGCAAATTGTAATAATTCTTCTATTTCGCTATCATTTATATTTAAACACTCTGCAACTTCAGATATTCCCGCATTACCCGGTGCACAGTATATTTTTTTCACATTATCCTCATTACTTAATTTCCAAGCAATAGCATGTTCTCTACCGCCACCACCTATTATTAATACTTTCATACTTTACCCCCTAGTGCTTAAAATGTCTTGTTCCAGTAAACACCATAGTCATTTTATATTTGTCACAAGCTTTTACTGAATCTTTATCATTCATAGATCCACCTGGTTGAACAACTGAAACAATACCATATTCATTAGCTAAAGTTACACAATCATCAAATGGAAAAAATGCATCAGATGCTAAAGTTGCACCTGTAAAATCTTTATCTTTATTATTTTCAAGAGCATTTTTTAAAGCCCATATTCTCGATGTTTGACCACATCCTAAAGCTAAAGTTTGACCTTTCTTTACTATTGCTATAGCATTTGATTTCATATTTTTAACTACTTTCATTCCAAATTCCATATCTTCTAATTGTTCTTTACTTGGTTCTATTTTACTTACAGTTTCATACTTTTCTACTAATAAATTATTTTTATCTTGAACTAATAACTTTCCATCTAAGTATTTCATATCGTATGGTTGTAAACTATCTTCTATATTAGCAAGTTTTAACACTCTTAAATTTTTCTTTTGCTTTAATATATCTAAAGCTTCCTCAGTGTAATCATACGCTACAACTATTTCTAAAAATATTTCATTCAATTTCTTCGCAGTTTCTACATCTACTGCCCCAGTTATTCCTACTATTCCACCAAATATTGAAACCTTGTCAGCTTCATAGCATTTTGTATATGCATCATATGCATCTTTTCCTAATCCTACTCCACATGGATTCGTATGTTTTATTGCTACTGATACTACATCACTATTATCTTTAAATTCTCTCATTACTTCTAAACACCCGTGTAAGTCATTTAAGTTATTGAAAGAAAGTTCTTTTCCATTTAATTGTTCATAATTTAGTATTGGATTTTTGGCGTTCGGTTGGCTATATAGTACACCTTTTTGGTGTGGGTTTTCACCATATCTTAAAGTTTGTTCTTTTTGGAAAGTTAAATTAAATATTTCTGGATAATCGTCTCCTACTTCCCCTGCAAAATAGGCTGATATAAGAGCATCATACCTTGCTGTTGTTGAGAAAGCTTTATAAGATAATCTCTTTCTATCTTCTAAAGTTAAGTCATCATTTTTTAGTTTTTCTATTATCATATTGTAGTCATTTACATCTACTATTACAGTAACATCCTTATAGTTTTTAGCAGCAGAACGTATCATAGATGGTCCACCGATATCTATATTTTCTATCATTTCCTCATGACTTTTCCCAGCTTTTAAAGTTCCCTCAAAGTCATACAAATTAACTACTACTAGATCTATAGATTCTATTTTATATTCATCTACTGTATCAACATGGTTTTTATTATCCCTTTTATAAAGTATTCCTCCATGTATATATGGGTTTAAGGTCTTAACTCTTCCGTCTAGCATTTCTGGGAATTTAGTAACTTCATCTATTGTTATTGCATTTATTCCATTCTCTTTTAATGTTTTAAATGTATTTCCTGTAGATATAACTTCATAACCTAGATTATTTAACTCCCTAGCAAACTCAACTACTCCACTTTTATCTGTCACACTTATCAATGCTCTTTTACTCATTTATAAACACTCTCCTACCATGAATACTTAATTTATTTTCACAGAATAACTTTATACTTCTCTTTAAAATTTTATGTTCTATTTCTAGTACTCTTTTAGCTAAAGATATACAATCATCATTGTTATTTACTTTTATTGATTCTTGAATTATTATCGGTCCAGTATCAGCACCTTCATCTACAAAGTGAACCGTTGCACCAGTTACCTTAGCTCCATAATCAAGAACGCCTTGATGAACTTTCTTTCCATAATACCCTTCTCCACAGAAAGAAGGGATTAATGATGGATGAATATTTATTATTTTATCCCTAAATTCATTTACAAACTTAGGACTAATTATTTTTAAATATCCAGCAAGTACTACTAAATCTATATCATGTGATTTTAAAATCTCTATAACCTTATCTTCATTAGTTTCATATATAGCCTCTATGTTATTATGTCTTGCTCTTTCTAGTCCAAAAGCGTCTTTTTTGTTGGAGATAACTACTTTAATGCTACCTTTTATATTTCCAAGTTTTTCTTCGTCTATAATAGCTTGTAGATTTGTTCCTCCTCCAGATACTAAGACTCCAATATTTAACATAATTTAACTCCTTCATGAGTATCTACTACTTCACCAATTACATAAGCTCTATCTTTTAATAAATTATTATACTTTTCATCTATTTTAACTTCATTTTTAACTTCTCTATTATTTATAAACGCTACAATTTCATCTGATTTTTCTTTATCTACTACTAAAACCAATCCAACGCCCATATTAAAACTCTTATGAAGTTCTTTTTCTTCTATAGCATTAAATTTTTCTATCATTTTAAATATTGCTGGTTTATCCCAAGAGCTTTTATTTATGTCTATTCCTAGACCTTTAGGTATAACCCTTGGTATGTTTTCTATAACCCCACCACCAGTTATATGAGCTATTGCTTTTATATCATATTTTTTAAGTAATTCTAATACTAACTTAACGTATATCTTAGTAGGAGTTAAAAGCGCTTCTCCTAAAGTCATTCCTAACTCTTCTACATGTTGGTCTAATTTATAATTATAGGTCTCTAAAAAAATCTTTCTTATAAATGAAAATCCATTACTATGAACACCACTTGAAGATATTCCTATTAATACATCACTATTTTTAACATTTTGTCCAGATACTACCTTTTCTCTATCAGCTATTCCTACTGAAAAACCTGCTAAATCATATTCGTCATTACTGTACATTCCAGGCATCTCAGCAGTCTCTCCACCTATTAATGCACATCCTGACATTTTACAACCGTCAGCTATTCCTCCAACTATTTCCTCAACTTGCTTTGCAACTAACTTTCCAGTAGCTATATAATCTAAGAAAAACAGTGGCTTTGCACCTTGGCATATTAAATCATTTACACACATTGCTACTAAATCTATACCAACAGTGTCATGTTTATCCATCATCTGAGCTAATTTTAATTTAGTTCCAACACCATCTGTAGATGCAAGTAATACTGGATCTTTCATGCCTACAAAATCTTTTAGACTATATAATCCACTAAAGTTTCCTAAATCTCCTATAACATTATTATCATAAGTAGATTTTATCTTCCCTTTTATAAGATCTACTGCTCTATTTCCTTCGTCTATATCTACTCCTGATTGTTTGTAAGTTAACATGAAAGTAGTTCCTCCCTATCAATTTTTTTAACTGGATATTCTCCATCAAAACAAGCTTTACAGAATGTCGCTTTATTTTCAGCAGCATCTAGTATTCCTTCTATACTTAAAAACTCTAAAGAATCACATCCGATGTACTCTCTAATTTGTTCAACAGAATTTTGTGATGCTATTAAATTAGAACGCCTTGGAGTATCTATTCCATAGTAGCAAGAGTACTGAACTGGAGGTGATGTTATTCTAAGGTGTATTTCACTTGCTCCCGCTTCTCTTAATGAGTTAATTATTAATTTTGATGTTGTCCCCCTAACTATAGAGTCATCAACTAATATTACTGATTTTCCTTTAACCACACTAGATAATGGATTTAATTTTATCTTTACTCCTATTTCTCTTTCTTCTTGAGTCGGCTTTATAAATGTTCTTCCTACATATCTATTTTTAACAAGACCTTCACTAATAGGAATTTTACTTTCATTAGAATATCCTATTGCCCCTGCCCATCCTGAATCTGGAACTGGGACTACTATATCAGCCTTTATATTTTCATTTTTTGCTAATATTTCCCCACATTTAACTCTAAAATCATATACATTAACCTTATCTATAGTCGCATCATTTCTAGCAAAGTAAATATGTTCAAATATACAACTTTTCTTTAATGGCTTATAGTTTTCAGAGTAATAATAAGATTTCATTTTCCCATCTTTAACAACTATTATTTCACCCGGTTCAACATCCCTTATTACTTCCCCACCAAGTATATCTATAGCTGCATCTTCAGACGCGAATATATATTCATCTCCTCTTTTACCTAATATAAGAGGTCTAAATCCATGTGGATCTCTGACTGCTACCAGCTCTTCCTCTCCCATTATTACAAGAGAGTATGCACCTTTTATATAATCCATAGTAATTTTTAAACTTTCTACTATGTCACCTTTATAATATCTAGCTAGTATATATAAAATTACTTCTGTATCTGAGTTAGCTTGAAACATGTATCCATCTTCTTCTAACATATCTTTTAAATAATTTGCATTAACTAAGTTTCCATTATGAGCAAGGGCTAATTTTCTTTTTCTACATCTACCTACTAAAGGCTGGCAATTAGCTAAGTGACTTCCTCCTGCTGTTGAATATCTAACATGTCCAATTCCCATATTTCCACTTAAATCGTTTAATTCTTTTTCGTTGAATACGTCTCCAACTAATCCCATACCTTTTTTGTAATTAATATCTTCTCCATCAGATACAGCAATACCACAACTTTCTTGCCCTCTATGCTGCATTGAATATAATGAATAATATAATTCTTTAGATATATCTTTATCAGAATAAATACCTACAACTCCGCACATAAAATATCCCCCTAATTACTCATTCTTGCAAGAACTTCTTCATACCCTTGTACAAGATCCCCAAGATCTCTTCTAAATCTATCTTTATCTAACTTTTCATTTGTATCTACATCCCAAAGTCTACAAGTATCTGGTGATATTTCATCAGCTAATATTATATTTCCATCAGAATCTTTTCCAAATTCTAATTTAAAATCTACCAACTTTAAATTCATCTTTAAGAAAAATTCTTTCATTAATTTGTTTATTTTTAGAGTTTCATTTCTTAAGAACTGTAATTCCTCTCTAGTAGCTAATTTCATTGCTACTGCATGGTCATCATTTAACATAGGGTCGCCATAATCATCATTTTTATAGCATATTTCAAATATAGGTTCATCTAATACTATTCCTTCTTCTATTCCTACTCTCTTACAAAATGATCCTGCTGTTATATTTCTTACGATTACTTCTAGTGGTAAAATTTCAACTTTCTTTACTAACATTTCTCTTTCTGATAAGTTTTTTATGAAGTGTGTTTCTATTTGTTCCTTGTGTAACATTTCAAACATTATTGTAGATATTTTATTATTTAAAATTCCCTTAGATAATATCTCTGCTTTTTTTTCTCCATTAAATGCTGTTGCATCATCTTTAAAATAAACTACAAATTCATTTTCTTTATCTGTGCTGTATACTTGTTTTGCTTTCCCCTCATATAATAACATCATTATTACCCCCTTAAATTTTTATCATCTTCTAATGCTTGTTCTTCCATTTCTTTTCTATATGACTTTAAATTTTCTTTTAAAACTGGATATTTTATACTCATTATTTGAAGTGCCATTAATGCTGCATTAAGACCTAGGTCGATTGTTACTGTTGCTACTGGTATCCCCTTTGGCATTTGTACTATTGATAAAAGTGAATCTAGTCCATCCATTGTAGATGATTTTATTGGTAAGCCTATAACGGGAATTAACGTGTGTGATGCTATCACTCCCGGTAGATGTGCTGCTTTGCCTGCAGCTGCTATTATTACATCTGTATCATTTTCTATTTCTTCTAAGAACTCAGTAAGTTGTTTTGGTGTTCTATGTGCTGATAATGCTCTCACTTTAACTTCTACACCATATTTTTCTAATAAATTTATTCCTTCCTCTAATTTAGGATAATCCGATTTGGAACCCATAACTACTGCTACTTTCATTATTATTCCCCCTTTACATTCATTACACGAACATTAATTATTAATGTTCGTGTAATTATATGAACTTTATATTTAAATATTATAATAATATTCATTTATTTTCAAGTGTTTATTTTAATTTAGATTAAATTCATTCGACATATTTAAAATATTATTTATGTATATGTTTTAATTATTCCTATTTTTAACAATATAATAAATATAGTTTCTTTATATTAAAAAAGTCACCTTAACTGGTGACTCTTACTTTATTTCTGAAATTTTGATGCACTACCAACACTCTGGTACATAAAAATAAATATGCCTATCATATATACTAAATCCAGTATACAAACTATAGTATCAATTTCCATAATATACTTATCTACTGTAGATGTTACTCCTATTAATATTGAAAATATTCCTCCTAAGTAACACCATTTAGAATTAAACTTTATGTATCCATCTTTATCTTTTATTTTTTCTACCGATATCCATTTGTTAGGAATTATACTTAAATCTCTATACCTATTAAGTTTATATCCACTTATTATAAAACCAACTCCTAGTATTATTAATAGTATGTTTATAAAAATCCCCATAATAAAATCCTCCTACTATTTATATTTTTAATGCTCTAGCCCTATTATATCTTTAGCGTTATATCCATAACGAAAAGTAATAAAACTATAGCTATCAATGTATTAATCTTTGGGTTTGCTAAATTTACAGTGTACCCCATACCTATTTTTCTATCTACTATAAATGAAGGATCCTCTTTATTAAAATAAAAATATCCAAAAACCCACTTACTATAATCATCACTATAATTGAACTTTTCTTTAAATTTAAAAGAACTCAACATTACATAAGAATATAAAACATTTATAATATTTGCCATAATTAAAAACCATGCAAATATAATTGTATATAGAGGAAATTTATATTGATTAAGTAATATTATCGGTATTATCGTAGTTTGATATTCTATACATAGAGCTATTAATACAAAGGATTTACCCATTTTATTTATGTATTTAATCACTCGTTTCTTTTCATTTTCTAGCTTATCTTTTCTTATAGAATTTATATTTCCTATAGAAGATACAGCTATAAATCCTAATAAAGTTACCATTATAAACCCTGCTAATTCCAATCCAAATACATTTTTTAAGCTTTTAACAACAAAATCTGTTTCACTTGGATTTTCTATAAAATTAGGAGGTATTAATCTTGGTAATTCATTGTAAATCGATGCTAAATAAAATATTGATGCTGCTGATATAAATAATAATATTAAAAATATAATACTAAATTTATTTTGTATTTTTGATTTCTCACTTAATAAAATTGTATCTATAGTTTTAATTTTATTTTGTATTATATCTTTTTCATTATCTATATTTTTTCCTAATATACATCTTAACTTTTTAACTTTAGAATAAGTTATAAACTGAAATAACATTATTGATCCTGCATAAACAAAAAGTATAATATTCATAACTTTTTCAAAATTTTTATCAAAAGTATAAATAGCAAATATACTTGCCAATAACATTATTAAAGTTATTATTCTTATACTTTTTTTATATTTATTTCTAATACTAACCTTATCCTCTTCATTTAAACTTAATTCATTTATTTTTATTCCATAAAAACAATTAAATCCACCGGCATACTCTGCATATACTGAAGCAATATATACAAAAAACATCGTCGGTAGTAAAATTATGAGATATGATATATTGTTCATTAATATTCACCCCTATTTCCTATTTATATTAATAATTTAAATCTTATACTTTACTCTATAACTACATATATTAATAATTGAATTTAATACACTTATGGTTATATCAACTATATAAGTATACTAGTACAAATCCAAAGTCAATATATATGGACTAATATGGCCTTTTTGTGCACTCAAACATTATTTATTCCTTTAACTTTGTTATTTAATAAAAAAATCCCGAAGTTGTAACCTATATAGATTACATTTTCGGGATTTTTGTTTTTTAGTATTTTATAAGAATATAAACTTACATATAAATAGTATCGAAAGTATTATTAATGATAAATTTATTTCTTTAATTCTATTAGTTGCTATTTTTAAAACTACATAAGATATTATTCCAAATATTATACCATCCGCTATGCTATATGCAAGTGGCATCATAGCAAATGTTAAAAATGCTGGTATAGCATTTGTAAAATCACTAAAATCTATTTCTTTAAGAGAACTCGCCATCATAACTCCTACTAATATAAGTACTGGAGCTGTTGCTTGAGTTGGTATTGATGTAAATATTGGAGCAAAGAATAATGATAATAAGAATAATAATCCAGTTGTAATTGCTGTTAATCCAGTTCTTCCACCTTCACCTATTCCTGCCGCACTTTCAACGTAAGCTGTAACAGTTGAAGTTCCAAGTAAAGCTCCTGAAGTAGTTGCTACTGCATCTGCAAATAAAGCTTGCTTAGCTCTTGGTAATTTTCCGTTTTCATCTAACATATTTCCTTTTGAAGCTACACCTACTAAACATCCCACTGTATCAAATAAATCTACGAATAAGAATGTAAATACTACTACTACCATATCAAAACTAAATATTTGTTCTGTTGGTACTGATAAAGCTTGTAAAAATACTGGCTTTAATGATGGAGCTGCTGAAACTATACCTTTAGGTAATTCTACTAAACCAGCGACCATACCTATTGCAGATATTGTAATCATTGCTAAAAGGAATGCTCCCTTTACATTTTTAGCTATTAAAACTGCTGCTAATAATAGTCCTACTATTGTTAATAAAACTAATGGATCTTTTAAGTTTCCTAAAGCAAGTATTGTTGCTCCGTTAACAACTATTCCTGCATTTGATAATCCTATAAATGCTATAAATAACCCTATACCAGCTGTAACAGCATGCTTTAATACTGATGGTATACAATCTATAATTTTTTCTCTAACATTTGTTACTGTAAGTAATATAAATATAATTCCTTCTATTAAAACTGCACATAAAGCAAATTGCCAGCTATACCCCATTGATGATACTACTGTATAAGCAAAGAATGCGTTAAGCCCCATACCCGGTGCTAATGCTATTGGATAATTTGCAAGAAGTCCCATAACGCAACTTCCTATAAATGCTGCTATTGCTGTTGCTGCAAATACAGCTCCTTTGTCCATACCAGCATCTGATAATATATTCGCATTAACAACTAATATATATGCCATTGTCATAAATGTCGTAATACCTGCTATAATTTCTGTTTTTACATTTGTATTATTTTCTGATAGTTTAAATACTCTATCTAATATATTTCTATTAGCCGTCTGTGTGACTTGCATATAATACCTCCTGATTCATTATTTATAGTATAAATTGTTCGTTTTATTCTTAACTTTACATACTTATTATATATTATAATTCATATTTTATCAATAGTTTTTTAAACTTTATATATATTTTTATGTAAATAGTTCGTAATAGCCTTAATATTACCTTTTATTTCTTGCTAAATTATCAGTTTATGTAAAAATTTATTCTATTTTAATTAAAATAAATAATAAAAAAGCTAATATCATATGATATTAGGCTTTTTTATTATTTATTTTTGTGTAGCATTAAATTCTTTTTCATTTGCAGGTACTTTTATTTCACCTTTTACTATTTTTTCTTTTATTCCATTTACATATTCTAATACATCTTTTGGTATTAATTTAGATTCAACTATACCAACACCATCTTCTCTAAGTCCGTATACTTTTTCTGATCCACCTTTTAATTTACCTTCAACTAATTCTTTTACTGTATCATATACACCAACATTAACTTTCTTTAATGCTGAAGTTAACATATTATCTGGAGCTAAGTTACTTTGGTCTCTATCAACACCTATTGCAAATTTCTTTTGCTCTTTCGCAGATTCTATAGCACCTAATCCTGTACCACCTGCTGCAGGAAGTATTATATCTACATTACTATTATACATTTGATTAGCTATTGATTTACCCTTAGCTGCATCACCAAAAGTACCAGCATATTGAACTTTTACATCTGCATCTTTGTTAGATTCTTTTATACCAGCTCTGAATCCATATTCAAATCTAGATATAACTGGATTTTGCATTCCACCTATAAATCCTATATTATTAGTTTTGGTCATTCTTCCTGCTATAAGACCTGCTAAGTATGTAGCTTCATTTTCTCTAAATAATATAGGCGTTACATTTGATGGTATTTCATCATAAGTTTCATCTACTATAGCAAAGTTTTGATCTGAATAGTTTTCAGCTTCTTTTTTAATATCATCTTTCATAGTGTTTCCTACACCTATGATTAAATCCATATCTTGGTCAGCAAGACTTTCTAAATTAGTTATGTATTCAGATGCTTGTTTTGATTCTATTACTTTTACTTCTATACCTAATTCCTTTTCAGCTTTTTTTAGACCCTCATAAGCAGATTGGTTAAATGATTCATCATTTATACCTCCAACATCTGTTACCATACCTACCTTTATAGCTTTACTTGATTCTTTTTTAGAATCTCCGTTACCACATCCAACTAACATAGCTGATGATACTACAACTGCTGTTCCTAATGATAATAATTTCTTAAATTTCATATTATTCCTCCTGGCGTCTTAAATATTTCAATATGTCTATATATTGCATAATATTTTCAATTTATATTCTATATATTTACTTTTTCAGTTGTTTATATATATAATAGTATTGTTTTCTGAATATTGTATACATTTGTATCATAAAACAGAGTATCGAGGTAAATATTTATAATCATATACCTCGATACATTAATTGTTCTATTTTATTTTTATTCCCACTCTATTGTTCCTGGTGGTTTTGAAGTTATGTCATAAACTACTCTGTTTGCTCCATCAACTTCATTTACTATTCTATTAGATATCTTTTCTAATACATCATAAGGCATTTTATACCAATCTGAAGTCATTCCGTCAGAAGATGTTACCGCTCTTATACCTACTAAGTAAGCATAAGTTCTTTCATCTCCCATAACTCCAACTGTTTTTACATCTGGTAAAGTAGCGAATGCTTGCCATATTTCTTTATATAATCCATGTTCTCTTAATATATCCATATATATAGCATCTGCTTCTCTTAATATATCACATTTTTCTTTAGTTACTTCACCTATAACTCTTATTCCAAGGCCTGGTCCTGGGAATGGATGTCTAAATATTAAGTCTTCGTCTATACCTAATTCTAAACCTATTTTTCTAACTTCATCTTTGAATAGTTCTCTTAACGGTTCTACTATTTGGAATTCTATATCTTCAGGTATTCCACCAACATTGTGGTGAGATTTAATAGTTGCAGCTTCTCCGTGTCCACTTTCAACTACGTCTGGGTATATAGTTCCTTGAACCAAGAAGTCCATTTTTCCAAGTTTATTTGATTCTTCTTCAAATACTCTTATGAATTCTTCACCTATTATTTTTCTCTTAGCTTCTGGTTCTGTTACGCCTTTTAACTTACCTAAGAATCTATCTTCACAGTTAACTCTTATTAAGTTCATATCAAACTTATCTCTAAATATTCTTTCTACATCATTACCTTCATTTTTTCTAAGTAAACCATGATCAACAAATACGCAAGTTAAGTTATCTCCTATTGCTTTATGAACAAGTACTGCTGCTACTGATGAATCAACTCCACCACTTAAAGCACACAATACTTTCTTATCTCCGATTCTTTCTTTTAATTCTTTTATTTTATCATTTATAAATGAATCTGTAGTCCAATCTCCACTTACCTCACAAACATTGTATAAGAAGTTTCTAAGTACTTTATCTCCTTCTTGACAATGCTCAACTTCTGGATGGAATTGTACTCCATATAATTTATTTTCTGTATGTTCCATAGCTGCAACTGGACAATCTTTAGTTTGAGCTATTGATTTAAATCCTTGTGGAAGCTTGTCTATTAAATCAGTATGACTCATCCATACTATATTTGTAGATATTCCTTCAAATATAGCTGATTCATTATAAGTTATTTCTGTTTTTCCGTATTCTTTTTCACTAGTGTTTCCTTTTCTTACGTTACCACCAAGTATATGACTCATTACTTGTATACCATAGCATATTCCAAGTATAGGTACCCCTATTTCAAATATTTCTTTAGCTATTTTAGGTGAATTTTCTAGGTAAGCACTATTAGGTCCACCTGTGAATATTATTCCTTTAGGATTCATTGCTTTTATTTTTTCTATATCTGTAGTATACGGTATTATTTCACAATATACGTTGTTTTCTCTAACTCTTCTTGCTATTAATTGATTGTATTGACCTCCGAAGTCAACAACAAGTACTAATTCATGCTTCATATTATATCTCCCCTTGCATACTGTAGTTTGGCGCTTCTTTACTTATTGTTATATCATGTGGATGACTTTCTTTTAAAGATGCTGCTGTGATCTTAACAAATCCTGCATTTTCTGCTAAATCGTTTAATGTCGGTGCTCCACAGTATCCCATACCAGCTCTTATACCACCTATCATTTGGTATATTATATCTTCCGCTTTTCCTTTATATGCTACCATTCCTTCAACACCTTCTGGAACTAACTTCTTAGCATCATTTTGGAAGTATCTATCTTTAGATCCTTTTTCCATAGCTCCTATAGATCCCATACCTCTGTAAGTCTTGTATGATCTACCTCTATAAAGAACTGTTTCTCCTGGACTTTCTTCTGTACCTGCAAATAATGATCCCATCATACATACTGATGCTCCACCTGCTAATGCTTTAACTATATCTCCAGAGAATTTAATTCCTCCATCTGCTATTACTGGTATTCCATATCTCTTACCAACTTCTGCACAATCCATTACAGCTGTTAATTGAGGTACCCCTATACCTGCTACAACCCTTGTAGTACATATTGAACCAGGTCCTATACCAACTTTAACACAATCTGCTCCAGCTTTTATTAAGTCCTCTGTTGCTTCTGGTGTAGCTACATTTCCTGCTATAACTTGAAGCTGTGGATGAGCGTTTTTTACTTTTATAACAGCATCCATAACCCCTTTAGAATGACCATGTGCACTATCTAATACTATTGCATCTACATTAGCTTTAACTAAAGCATCTACTCTATCCATTAGGTCTGCACTTATTCCTACTGCAGCTCCACATAATAATCTGCCATGCGAATCTTTAGCCGAATTAGGATATTGTATTTTCTTTTCTATATCTTTTATAGTGATTAAACCTTTTAAATGACCTTCATCATCTACTATAGGTAATTTTTCTATTTTATGTTTTTTAAGTATTTGTTGAGCTTCAGCTAAATCTACTCCTTCTTTAGCTGTAACTAAGTTTTCTTTAGTCATAGCATCTTCTATACTCTTAGTCATATCATCTTCAAACTTTATATCTCTATTAGTTATTATTCCTATTAATTTATTATCTTCATCTACTATAGGCACACCTGATATTTTGTATCTCGCCATTATATCATCAGCATCTTGTATAGTATGATTTTTTGATAAGTAGAAAGGATCTACTATTACTCCACTTTCACTTCTTTTTACTTTATCTACTTCTAATGCTTGTTCCTCTATAGACATATTTTTGTGTATTATACCTATACCACCTTGTCTAGCCATTGATATAGCCATCTTAGATTCTGTAACAGTATCCATACCTGCACTCATTAGAGGAATATTTAATTTTATTGTTTTAGTTAAGTAAGTCTCTATATTAACATCCTTAGGTAGTACTTCAGATTTTTGTGGAACTAATAAAACATCATCAAACGTTAAACCTTCTTTTAATATAGTTGCCATAGTAGTTCTCCCTTCTCTTATTATATATATTTTATACGAATTTAAAATATTTTTTTTGTTTTTTTGTTCGTCTTAAATTAAGATACAAAAAACCTGTATATTAACTTCTATTCTTATTCTCATAAAAGTGAAATTACTATACAGGTTTCCAAAATATCTCTACTTATAGCTAACCTATAGGGATATATAATCAGCCTACAAATTTACTTGATCTAGATATTCTGCTATAATAATTTCACTCATAGTCGAGACATTTACGGTATCTCGGTAGAAACTCTCAGACCATATTTCCGAGTATATACGAGTGACATATTGTTATTTAGTTATAAACATATAATTTCTTTTAGTGACTACTAATTTATCAAAATTTATAAGTTATGTCAATAATTTTACGTCAAATTTTTCATTTATAATACAGTTTATTTTATATATCAATTGATGAAATGGTATTCCTGTGTTTTTGCTAATTATTTTGCAATCTTCATACTCAGGTGTAACCTTAATTAGCTTATCATTGTAATAGCCTAGTTTGATACTTATTTCACCGTATATTGTATCTATTTTAGCAAATTTTCTCTTTAGTCTCTCTCTATTATATTTATGATATCTTACTCCAAATGTACTAGTTTCTGTAATTAATATTTCTACAAATTTCTCCAAATCATTTTCTTCACATAATATAGTAATTTTATTTGCCGGTCTATTTTTTTTCATATATATACTTTCTGTATAAACATCTAAAGCTCCCGCATCTAAAATCTTGTCATAAAGATATGAGTATATTTCTTGTGACATATCATCAATGTTCGTGTTTATTTCATAAATTACTTCTTGTTTTTTTTTACACCTATAACAGTTCTTAATATATTTGGCAGCTCAAATTTTTTCTGTCCAATTCCATAACCAATCTGATTTACTTCAAATTCTAATATATCTACGAATTCATCACATAAAGCTTTTATTATAGCAGCTCCCGTTGGAGTACTACATTCACCTTTAACTGTATTTAATTTAATTGGAACTCCTTTTAATATTTCCATTGTAGCAGGAGCTGGTACTGGCATTATTCCATGATCACATTTTACAAATCCTGAACCTACCGGAACAGAGGTTGAGCATATTTTATCTATACATAATAAATCTATTAATATAGAGGCTCCTACTATATCTATAATTGAGTCTATTGCTCCAACCTCATGAAAATGTATCTTATCTATAGTAGTTCCATGAACCTTCGCCTCAGCTTCTCCTATTATCATAAATATTTTCTTTGCCATACTCTTTACGTTCTCATTTAAGGTACTTTCATCTATAATTTCAAATATATCTACTAAGTGTTTATGTACATTGGTTTCCTGTGTTATAACTTCTACATTAGTTCCTACTATTCCACTTTCATTTTTAGAAGTTATCTTTAACTCACATTCATTGTATATACTAAGTTTTTTTAATTCTTCTAAAAATATATCTGTTGGAACTCCTAAATTCAATAAACTTGCTAGTGTCATATCCCCTGATATTCCATTTACTATATCAAAATAAAGTATTCTTTCTTTCATTTTTTTCTCCTTGAACTCAACTATTTTAATTTATTTATCATAGATGCCAAGTACCCAGCACCGAAACCATTATCTATATTAACTACTGAAATTCCTGATGCACAGCTATTTAGCATAGTAAGAAGAGCTGATAATCCTCCAAAATTAGCTCCGTAACCTACAGATGTAGGAACAGCTATAACAGGAACATCAATAAGTCCTCCGACTACACTTGGTAAGGCCCCTTCCATACCTGCAACAGCTATAACCACTCTTGCTTCATCTAATATATGTTTTTTATTAAGAAGTCTATGTATGCCCGCTACCCCAACATCATAAACCCTTTCTACTTCATTTCCTAAAAATTTAGCTGTATAATAAGCTTCATCAGAAACTGGTATATCAGATGTTCCACCACTTACTATTACAATTTTACCTTTTCCTTTATGTAAAATTTCATGGTTTTGTATTTTTAATATTTTTGACAATTCTTCATACTCTGCATTTTTATAAATTACTCTTATTTTTTCAAATGTTTCTTTTCTACATCTAGTCCCAAGTATATTAGATCCTTTTTCATTCATTTTCTCTATTATACCTAGTATATGGTCATCACTTTTTCCTTCGCAATATATAACTTCTGGGTATCCATTTCTTATTTCCCTGTGATGGTCTATATTTGCATATCCTAAATCTTCATATGGTAAGTTTTTAAGCTTCCCTAAAGCTTCATCTATATTTATTTGGTTATTTTTTACATCCTGAAGTAACTCTCTTAAATCCATATTTTTACCTCTTTATAATTGACTTTAAAATAATTTTACCACATTTTAGTATTAGTAGTTGTTATTAATAGATATCTTTTATAATACCATCTACTAATTTGGATCAACATACACAGTCGTTTGAGCAATGTATTGAGAACTACTTGAACAAAATGGACAAATCGAATTTTTGTATTATAAAAGGAGTAACAATAGTTACTCCTTCTAATATATGCATTGTTAAATTACATCATTCCCGGCATACCGCCACCCATTCCTGGAATAGGTTCATCTTTTGATGGAAGATCAGCAACAGCAGCTTCTGTAGTTAAGAATACTCCTGCTATCGATGCAGCATTTTGTAGAGCTGTTCTAGTAACCTTAGTAGGGTCAACTATCCCAGCTTCTATCATATTTACATATTTTTCATTTAAAGCGTCAAATCCTATTTCAGGATCTTCACTCATAACGTTTTGTATTATTACAGCTCCTTCAAGACCTGCATTTTTAGCTATTTGTCTTAATGGTTCTTCTAAAGATTTTCTTATTATTCTAGCTCCAATTTTAACTTCACCATCAAGTTCTTCAACTAGTTTATCTAATGCTGGTATAACACTTACATACGCAGTACCTCCACCAGCTACCATTCCTTCTTCAACACCTGCTCTTGTAGCATTAAGTGCATCTTCTATTCTTAATTTCTTTTCTTTCATTTCAACTTCTGTAGCAGCTCCAACTTTTACAACAGCTACTCCACCAGCAAGTTTAGCTAATCTCTCCATTAACTTTTCTTTATCAAATTCTGAAGTAGTTTGTTCTACTTGGTTCTTTATTTGGTTTACTCTATTTTGTATAGCAGTTTTATCACCATATCCATCAACTATAGTAGTAGATTCTTTTGCTACTTTAACAGAAGATGCTCTACCTAGCATAGTTACATCAGCTTCTTTTAATTCATATCCTAATTCTTCAGATATTACTTTACCACCTGTAAGTGTAGCTATATCTTCTAGCATAGCTTTTCTTCTATCTCCAAATCCTGGAGCTTTAACAGCTACAACTTCAAATGTTCCTCTTAATTTATTAACTACTAATGTAGATAATGCTTCTCCATCTACATCTTCAGCTATTATTAATAATTTTTTACCTTGTTGAACTATTTGTTCTAGAACTGGTAATATTTCTTGTATGTTAGATATTTTCTTATCTGTTATTAATATATATGGGTCATTTAAAACAGCTTCCATTTTATCAACATCTGTTACCATGTATGCAGAAACAAACCCTCTATCAAATTGCATACCTTCAACTGTTTCTAATTCAGTGTGCATAGTTTTTGATTCTTCAACTGTTATAACTCCATCTCTTCCTACTACTTCCATAGCCTCTGCTATTAACTTACCTACTTCTTCATCTCCAGCAGATATAGAAGCTATTTGAGATATAGACTCTTTAGTTTCTATAGTTCTCGATTGAGATTTTAATTCAGCAACAGCAACATCAACTGCTTTTTGCATTCCTTTTCTTATAAGTACTGGATTAGCACCCGCTGTTACATTTTTTAGCCCTTCTCTTATTATAGCTTGAGCAAGTACTGTAGCAGTTGTAGTACCATCCCCTGCAACATCATTAGTCTTAGTGGCAACTTCCTTAACTAATTGTGCTCCCATATTTTCAAATCTATCTTCTAACTCTATTTCTTTAGCTATTGTAACACCATCATTAGTTATTAGAGGTGCACCAAATTTTTTATCTAATATTACATTTCTTCCTTTAGGTCCTAATGTAACTTTTACTGTATCTGCTAATTTATTTACACCAGCTTCTAAAGCTTTTCTTGAATCTTGAGCAAATTTAATTTCTTTAGCCATTTTTAACCCCTCCTAATAAAATTATTCTATTACAGCCAATATATCACTTTGTCTTAATATTGTGTATTCTTTACCTTCTATTTTAACTTCTGTACCTGCATATTTTGTAAATATTACCTTATCATTTACTTTTAATTCCATAACTATTTCTTTTCCATCAACAATACCACCTGGTCCAACTTCTACAACTTCAGCCATTTGAGGTTGTTCCTTAGCCGCACCTGGTAAAACTATTCCACTTGCAGTTTTTTCCTGGGCTTCTATTTTTTTTATAACTACTCTATCAGCTAATGGTCTTATTTTCATAATCTCTACCTCCTAGTGATTTATTTGTATTATTAAAGGAATTTTAAATTCCATGTTATCATTTTTAAATATTTATAGCCAAAAATAAATACTATAATAATTTGAGCAACGCGTTTGCGAGCTTTTTTATCACTCTAAACAATAGAGTGCTAACAATTATTATAGTATATTAATTGCTAATAAGTTTCAACTATTTTTTATAACACATAGAAATTTTTTATAATATTGGCGAAAATAACCTAGATATTGACTCTTTAGCCTTTATAATTATATTTCTATTCTCAAAATCACTTTCATCTAATTCTTCACTATTTTTCATATCTTCAAAGAAATCTTTAGTCATTATTTCTATAACATCTTTATCATATATAAATGCATTTATTTCAAAATTAAGCATAAAACTTCTTAAATCCATGTTAGCAGATCCAGTAGACGATATCTTATCATCTATTATTACTATCTTAGAGTGTATAAATCCTTTAGTATATAAATAAACTTTTCCTCCAGATTTTAATATATCTGTAAAGTATGAGTATGATGCACTATTCACCATTTTATGGTCAGCTATTTTAGGGAATATAATTCTTACATCTACACCACTAAGTGCAGCACTTTTAAGAGCTCTTAATATACTCTCATCTGGAATAAAGTACGGAGTTTCTATATATATATTCTTTTTAGCTTGGCATATTGCAGAAAAATATGCATAATGTATAGCTTCCCAATCACTATCTGGACCGCTTGCTACTACTTGAACCATACTGTCACCACAATAGCTCATTTTCGGGAAGTATTTTTTTATTAATATAATTTCTTTAGTAGTATAGTACCAATCTATTAAAAATGTCATTTGAAGTAAATATACTGATGTTCCTTCTATTCTTATATGGGTATCTCTCCAATATCCAAATTTCTTATTTTTACCCACATACTCATCACCAATATTAATACCACCTGTATATCCTACTTTTCCATCTATAACTACTATTTTTCTATGATTTCTATAATTTAACTTACTTCCTATTATAGGAAACTTGGCTGGTAAAAATGGCATTATATCAATTCCATGCTTTTTCATTTCATTGAAAAATTTTCTATGGAACCAAAACCTCCAACATCCAACATCATCATATAGAATTCTTATTTTTACCCCTTCTTTAGCTTTCTCTATTAATAAATCTCTTATTTTTCTACCTATTTCACTATCTTTTATTATAAAGTACTCTAAATGTATATGATCTTTAGCCGATTTAATATCTTTTATAAGATTTTCAAATTTTTGATTCCCATCTATATAAACATCTATATTATTATTAGTTGTAAATGGAAACATGCCTGTATTTAATAGTAAACTTATTACTCTCTTTTTTGAATAATCTGCTAGTTCATCGTCTGCTAAACTTCTTTCTTTTATTGAGTCTTGTTCTAATTTTACTAATTCTTGTATTTCTTCTAGATTTTCAAATAATTTTTCTTCTTTTATGTCATTTGCTAACTTTTGAGTTTTAAATATTTTTATTTTTCTTATATTTCTACCAAATACTGCATATATTAATAACCCTACTCCTGGAAGTAGTAAAAATATTAATAACCATGTTACAGTTCTAGCAGGGTCTCTATTCTCAAGTATAATAACCATTGAAATTGCTGCACTAGCTAAATATGATATAATCAAATAACCTAAAAATAAAATACCTACAACACTCATGTTTCATCCCTCTTTTAGTTATCTTCCTATTCCAAGCTCTCTTGCATAATAGAATAAATATTGTTGGGCATATCCAGATAGATCTTTAAATTTATCAATTGCGTACTTTCTTATTTTAGGCAAACTCATATCCTCTTCTACATAGAATTCTTGCATAACCCTCTTAACCCAGACGTCAACAGGGAAAGTATCTATTTTAGTCATACCAAATAATGCTATACAATCTGCTACCTTCGGACCTACTCCGTTAAACTTAGTTAATTCTTTTATACATTCGTCTGTGCTTAAGCTTGAATATTTCGATACATTCTCATTATTTTCTACCACTCTTTCAGTAGTGCTTTTTATATACTTATCTCTAAATCCAGTTTGACAAGCTCTTATTTCTTCTACTGTTGCTTTATTTAGCTCTTCTGGTGTTGGAAATGCATAATAATCTTTACCATTATAGTTCCCTATGTATTTTCCAAAATTCCTAGATAAATTTTCTATAGCTTTTTGTATCATAGGAATTCTATTATTAGAAGAAATAATAAATGAAATAAGCATTTCCCATCCATCTTGTCTAAGTATTCTTATTCCCCATCCAAAATCGCAAGCTTTATCTAAGTATTCATCCATATTTTTTAAAGTATTTTTTATATCGGTGTAATTTGTTCCTAAATCAAAGTAATTATACCAAATGTTATTGAAATCCTCTAAATTAGTGTTATTTAAATAAATTTTATCATTTTCTCTTAATACATTTATAACTTTTCCTTTAGCAACACCTGTATAAGATCCATTATCTTCTTTGTGCCATCTAAAGCATTGCCCACATTCAAATATATGCTTTGAATCAAAATCTGCTACTCCCTCTAATATTACTGAATTATCTTTTTCATAAACATTCATTTTTTTTTACTCCTTTATATCTATGTAATAATTGTTAATACTATTAATTTACCCTATTTTCGTGTAAATTAAATAAACTATTTTTGTATATACAAATATAATTTTAAAAGTCTAGAGTAGAATTTAAAATATTTTTTTGATAAAATACATAAGACATTATTTTTAGAGGGTGATTTTAAATGAACAGTAGAGGTATATTTATTGCAATAGAAGGTCCTATAGGCGTAGGTAAAACTACACTTGCAACTATACTTAATGACCATTTGGCTATACTCTTTTAAGAGAAATAGTTGAAGAAAATCCTTTTTT
The DNA here is from genome assembly GCF_017590215.1 of Clostridium sp. CCUG 7971. Lineage (GTDB taxonomy): Bacteria > Bacillota > Clostridia > Peptostreptococcales > Peptostreptococcaceae > Faecalimicrobium. The sequence goes on along the minus strand of NZ_JAFFPK010000137.1, from coordinate 4,582 downwards.
ATCGAAATTTTATACGGATATTAAAGAATATGCTTTACAAACAGAAGCATTTTTTCTATTTAATAGATTAAAACAATTAAGTGATATAGAAAAAGATGTATTAAGCAATTCTCAAGGCGTGGTTAGTGATTACCATATTATAAAAAATCTTATATTTGCAGGAATAACTCTTGATAAGATGGAGTTTCATAGATATAAGCAAATGTATAATATTTTCGTTAACGATTTACCTCAGCCAGATATAATAATATATTTAAATTCAGATACGGATGTTTTAATGAAAAGAATAGCTATGAGAGATAGAAGTTTCGAAAGACAAATGGCTAGAGATTATATAAATGAACTAAGATTAGAGTATAAATATTATTTCGATCCATTATCTATAAAACATAACTTTATGGGTAAAGAGCCTCTTATAATAGAAGTCGATAACTCAGATTTAGATTTCTTAAATAATGATAAGGACAGGCAATCTATAATAAATAAAGTAGAAGAAGCAATAAAGACCTTAGGAGGACAAGCGTAATGTTTAAATTAGTAAACCAGTGCAATAAGCCTTTAAACAGAGACTTATTTATAACAGTAGCCGGAAATGTTGGAGCGGGAAAGTCAACTTTGACAAAATTAGTTGGTGAAAGATTAGGATTTGAAACTCACTACGAAAAAGTTGATGGAAATCCATACTTAGAAGATTTTTATTTAGATCAAGAAAAATGGGGATTCCACTTACAATTATACTTCCTTGCTCAAAGATTTAAGCAACAAAAGGAAATAGATACTAACGGGTTAAATAACATACAAGACAGAAGTATATATGAAGATGTAGAAATATTTGCTAGAAACTTATTTGATAACGGAAAAATGAGCAAAAGAGATTATATAACTTACAGAGATTTATTCAATGATATGGTGCCTTATTTAAGAAGACCGGACTTAATGATATACTTAAATGGTTCTATAGATACTATAGTTAATAGAATAAGCCTTAGAGGACGTGAAATGGAGAAATCTGTTGATATAGATTATTGGAGAAATCTTCACAATAGATACGAAAGATGGATAGGAGAGTATGATCAATCTCCAGTTTTATATGTAAATATAAATGAAGTTGATCTAATAAAAAATCCAGAACATCTTGATTTATTATGCGATGAAATAAAAAAAGTATTAGGAATGTAGTTTACTACACTCCTAATACTTTTTTAATTTAAGCCAATCTAAATTTTATAAAAATACATTTATTAAAACCATAACGGATACAACTTGAAGCGTACCTACAAATAAACCATATAATGATACTGCCCTACCTTGCTGTATTAAGTCTTTTATATTTACCTTAAGACCTATCGCAGCTAATGCTATTATTTCGAAGTTATGACTTATCTTTTTAAATATATCTGAAACTTCTGGAGTTATAATATTTAAAGAAAATAAAGCACATGTTATAAAAAATCCTATTACATACCATGGTATTTTTATCTTTCCTTTTTTTGTATCAACTATTTCTTCTGCAACTATTTCAGTATTAGTCTTATGTTTTAAGTGACCAAATATAAATACTACCACAACTAGCATTATAACCCTTACTATCTTAAATATTGTTGCTAAATCTTTTACACCTTCATTTACCATAGCGCCACTTGCTACTACTTGTCCTACTGATTGTAGTGTTCCACCTATCATAGCTGATGTTTGTATAGTTTCATGATTGTATAAATATCCTGAAATCAATGGTAATAAAAACATTAAGAATATTCCCGTTACATTTACTACAGTTATAGATATTCCTTTATCTTTATCATTTGCATCAATTACAGGTGCAGTTGCAGCTATTGCAGATGAACCACATACTGCATTTCCACTTGCCATAAGAAACCTAAAGTTTTGATCAAACCCCAGTTTTTTACCTATATATAACGCCCCAACTATCGTTATTGTCATTTGTATTATAACAAATAGTATTCCATTTAATCCAAGTTCCATCAACTTAGATACGCTTAAGGTTCCCCCAAGTAAAACTATTGAGTATGATAACAAATTACTTTCAGAGAATTTATATCCACTTTGAAATACTTTTTGTCCTAAAAATAAATTTCCTACTACAATACCTAAAAATATAGATATAGTTGCTGCACCAATTTTAGGTATTATATTTGAAAGTTGTATACTTATTAATGCTACCAATAAGGATACTATAAATCCTGGTAGTATTTCTTTCATCTTGTTCATTATTTTACTTTCTTTTGTCATAAATAACATTGCCCTTCCTTTTGTGTAATAATTTCCCTTTATAGTATACATTCATTTTTATTATAAGTAAAATTAATTATAAATCTATAATTAATAAAATTAATTTATAGTTGTCTAAATAAAAAAAGAATATCTATATAGATATTCTTATAATAATATTCCTATTAAAGTTATAGCTGTTATTACTTGTAGTATACCAACAAATAATCCGTATAGCGATACAGCTTTTCCCTGTTTTATTAAATCTTTTATGTTGACTCTTAATCCTATTGCTGCTAATGCTATTATTTCAAATTTATTACTTAATGATTTGCAGATTTCTGATACTTGTGGAGATATTATATTAGTAGAAAATAAAGCACAAGTTACAAAGAAACCTATTACATACCAAGGTACTTTTATTTTTCCTTTTTTAGTATCTTCTATTTCTTCTTCTAATATATCATGATTAGTTTTATTCTTTAAATGACCAAATAAGAATACTACTCCAACTAATAATATAACTCTTACTATTTTAAATATTGTAGATAAATCTTTCACTCCTTCACTTACCATAGCTCCACTTGCAACTACTTGCCCTACAGATTGTAGCGTTCCACCTATCATCGCAGATGTTTGTACTGCTTCATGGCTATATAGCTTTTGAGTTAAAATTGGAAGTAAAAACATTAAAAATATTCCAGTTACATTAACTATTGTTATTGCTATTCCTTTATCCTTATCATCTGCATCAATAACGGGAGCAGTTGCGGCTATTGCAGAAGATCCACATACTGCATTTCCACTCGCCATAAGAAATCTAAAATTTTGACTGAAACCTAATTTTTTACCTATATATAATGCACCAGCTATAGTTACTGACATTTGTAAAACAATAAATAAAATTCCATTAAATCCTAACTCCATTAAAGTTGATACACTAAGAGTCGCTCCTAATAATACTATTGAATATGATAACAGATCTGTTTCTGAGAATTTATATCCTTTTTGAAATACTTTTTGGCCTAAAAATACATTACCTATAAACATACCTAAAAATATTGAAATCGTCGCTGCACCTAACTTTGGTACAAATTTCGAAATAAATATACTTACTATCCCTATAGTTAAAGATACTATAAATCCTGGTAGTATCTCTTTAATACTTTTAAAAATACCTTTATAATTTAACATGATGTATAACTCCTTTCTGACTTAATATATTCTCTGTAATTAGTATATAATTTTATTAATCATAAGTAAAATTTATAAAAAAAATAATTACTATTAAATTTTTTTATGATTAGGTGTATAATATATTTATTAAGTATGCTAATAATTAGGAGGTAACATCATTGTTTGAAGAATTAAAAACATTCATCGCTGTCGTTGAGTATAAAAATTTTACTAAAGCTGGAGAGCATCTTAACTTGTCTCAACCTAGCGTCAGTACTCATATAAAAAATTTAGAAAATACTTTTGGAGTTACATTAATAAATAGATCTGTTAAACAAAAAACTATATTTATAACAGAAAGCGGCTACACTTTATATAAGAGAGCTAAGGAGATAGTTAATCTTTTAGATATAACCTCTATGGAAGTTTTAAATACTTCTGATTCTATTAAAGGTCATCTAAAAATCGGTGCTAGTTTAACTACAGGCGAATATATTCTCCCTAAGTTTTTAACTACATTTTGTAAAAAATTCCCAGATATCGATATTAAAATTTTTATAGAAAATACATCAACTATTTGTTCTAGTTTAAAAGACTTAACACTAGATATTGGACTTATAGAAGGTATTTCTTCTTACTCTAATTTTTCGCAAGAGTATTTATTAAGAGATAAGATGGTACTAGCATTCCCATATAACCCAAATTTAATTAAGAATGATTTTTCTTTAGATATGTTGCAAGATAAAAAATGGATAGTACGTGAAGATGGATCTGGGTGTCGAGAATTTTTTAATATGTTTTTAGGAACTAACGAAATTGTACCTAAAGGTGTAATTGTTTTGGGAAGTAATTATGCTGTTAAAGAGGCTGTTAGAAATGGACTAGGAATTACTATTATGTCTAGGTTTGTAGCTGCTCCTGCTGTGAAAAATAAAGAACTTTCTATAATTGAATTAGATGATTCTTACACTCATAATTTCTCTTATATTTTGCCTAAAAATATTACTATATCTAAAGCTGCAGAGATATTTTTAGAAGAATTTAAACTGTATACTTCAGAACTAGACAAAGGATAAAATAAAAAAGACCTTAGAATATTCTAAGGTCTTATATATATCATTACATTCCTAATTCTTTGAATTCTCTACTTCCCGGCTTAACTAACTCAATATTATTT
>NZ_JAFFPK010000136.1 GCF_017590215.1 Clostridium sp. CCUG 7971 | reverse complement strand
TTTATTGTAAGAGATACTTAGATTATGAAAGATTATTTAATAATTTAAATAAAGAAATGTTAGTTAATAATAAAAATAAAAAAAATAATCATGCAAAGTTTTATAGAGTAAAACCTATAATAAAAAAAATAAGTAATTATATATATAATGACTGCTTTAATATCCATTATGCTATTATTGATGCATTAGTAGAAAATAATGTTGATAAAGTTGGATTAAGTATAAATGAAGAAAGTATAAAAAAATCTAGTGCATTATTTAATAACTATAAAGATGGATTTATAACTAAGCCTGATGAATGTAGGGTAGTAGAACAAGTAATAACCCTAAATCCTTATAGAGAAGATATATATGAATTTTTCATAAGGGAGGATGGAGATTTTAACGGAGAAATAGAAAGATTAACAAAATTTTTAGGTTATAATATTAAGGGTTATAAAGGTAAATTAATGGATTTATATATTAAAGAATTAGTAGAAACTAGCGTAGGAGACTTAGAGCTTGAAAAGGAAAAGATAAAAAAATATGCAAAGTATATAGGTTGTAAGGAAGAAGCTATATATTTAGCAAGGATTGATGCTATATATACTTTTGAAAACGCTTAATATATTTAAAAATGAAAAAGACTTCTACAGTAAATGTAGAAGCTTTTATTTTATAATACCAACCGCTAAGCTTCGGAAACGGACGTAGTCATTGGCGATATAAAATATAGCGCCCACGCAGTGGCTTAAGCAAAGCGAATTTTACTAATCAAAATAATTTAAAGTATCATCTTGATAAAAGCTATGTTCAAAATAATTATCGTCTTCTAATATAATATCATCATAATCATTACAATAATCGCTATCATTATATGGTAAAACATCGTCATAAATAAAACTATTATTAAAATTTAATAATTTTAATAATTTATTGCTATCTTTTTTACTAAATGACTTAGGATATATATTCATTATAAACACCTCTAATATTAATATAAGAACATTTGACACCAATATTATTATATTCAATTTATTACTTTTTTATATTATATTAACTAAAGTTTTTGAAAAAATTTTTTATATGTTAAAAATTATTGTTATGTTGAGTTTTTTAGAAATATCTTATGCTTAAAAGCATATATAATAAATTAAATAAAAGAATGAGGGGGGAGTGTATGGAGGAATTAAAAGGTAAAAACTATATATGTTCAAAAGAAGGAACAATAAATCATGAATCTATAGGATGGAGTAGAAATGTATTTAAAAATTGCGATATAGAGACCGGATTTTTTAGAAAAAAAATATGGAATCATTATATGTGGATGAATGAAAAGTTTATATGTACATTTGCCCTAGTAAAGCTAGATTACGTAGGAGTAATATATGTAGATTTTTATGATATAAGAAAAAATAATGAAATTCACAAGTGCATTTATATACCACTTTGCAATGGTATAATTATACACAATAATATAGGTTCATATGCTCATTTCCAAAACAAACAAATGTATGCAAATATTATAAGAGTCAGTAACAGTCTAAATATTATATTAAAATGGGATGAAATTGATATAGATGCAAGTATAGAAATAGAAGATGAATCTTTAAATGTCTTAGTACCATGGAGTGATAAATTATTTCACTATACCTCTAAGCAGTTTCCACTAAAGTCTAGTGGGTATATTCAAATAGGAGAAGAACAATGCTATATCGATGAGGCTATGATGTTTATTGATTATGGAAGAGGGATTTGGGAAAGAGAAAAATCTTGGTATTGGTTAACTTGTGGATTTGAAAAAGATAATAAAAGAATAGGGTTAAATTTAGGAGCTAAATGGACAGATAATACTGGTGTTAATGAAAATTGTATAAAGATAAATAATAAAATATTAAAGATAAACTCAGATGTAGAATTTAATAAAATAGATGAAAATAACTGGGGCATAAAATCTATAAATAGTGATGAAGTTGATTTAGTATTTGATATGATAAATTTAAATGAAAAAATATCTAGTAAGTACATTGTAAAATCTGATATGAAACAGAGAATTGGAATATTAAATGGTATTGTAAAATTAAATAATGAAGAGATTGAGTTTGAAAATAATATTTGCTGGTTTGAAGATCACTATGCAAAATGGTAAAAATAAAAAAGGATTAACTAATTA
>NZ_JAFFPK010000135.1 GCF_017590215.1 Clostridium sp. CCUG 7971 | reverse complement strand
TTTAATTTTCAAAGTTCTTAATAATAGTTTAAGTTGGTAGCGGTAACAGGAGTCGAACCTGTGACCTTTCGGGTATGAACCGAACGCTCTAGCCAACTAAGCTATACCGCCATATTCATTAATATGTTTTTGGTGCCCAGAGGCGGAATCGAACCACCGACACGGGGATTTTCAGTCCCCTGCTCTACCGACTGAGCTATCTGGGCAAATTGGTGGGCCTAGCTGGACTCGAACCAGCGACCTCACGCTTATCAGGCGTGCGCTCTAACCACCTGAGCTATAGGCCCAACTTATTGGTCGAGGTAGAGGGACTCGAACCCCCGGCCCCATGGTCCCAAACCAAGTGCGCTACCAAACTGCGCTATACCTCGACATTAACTTTTAATTTTAAATGGCAGGGGTAGAGGGACTCGAACCCCCGGCGCACGGTTTTGGAGACCGACGCTCTACCAACTGAGCTACACCCCTATGAATTTATGGTGGACCATCAGGGACTCGAACCCCGGACCTACCGGTTATGAGCCGGGCGCTCTAACCAACTGAGCTAATGGTCCAAACTTATTGGTCGAGGTAGAGGGACTCGAACCCCCGGCCCCATGGTCCCAAACCAAGTGCGCTACCAAACTGCGCTATACCTCGACATAAAAACAAAAATTGGCGGAGAAGGAGGGATTCGAACCCTCGCACCGGTTTAATCCAGCCTAATCCCTTAGCAGGGGATCCTCTTGAGCCACTTGAGTACTTCTCCGAATATTAAATTAAAATGGCGGAGAGGGTGGGATTCGAACCCACGGTGCCGTTAAGCATCACTGGTTTTCAAGACCAGCTCCTTAAACCACTCGGACACCTCTCCATTGGTGATCCATCCGCGACTCGAACGCGGGACACCCTGATTAAAAGTCAGGTGCTCTACCGACTGAGCTAATGGATCATATTTAATTAAGTTGGCAGGGGATGCAGGACTCGAACCTACGCATGTAGCAGTCAAAGTGCTATGCCTTACCGACTTGGCGAATCCCCTATAATTGTGGTGAGCGCACAGGGATTCGAACCCCGGACACACGCCTTAGAAGGGCGTTGCTCTATCCAGCTGAGCTATGCACCCACATTATATGATTCAATGGAGCGGGTGAAGGGGATCGAACCCTCACAGCCGGCTTGGAAGGCCGGAACTCTACCATTGAGCTACACCCGCATATTTAATTGGTGGAGGATGGTGGATTCGAACCACCGAAATCGTCGATAACAGATTTACAGTCTGCCCCCTTTGGCCGCTCGGGAAATCCTCCGTTTTTCATGGAGCTGGTGATAGGAATCGAACCTACAACCTGCTGATTACAAGTCAGCTGCTCTACCGTTGAGCCACACCAGCGAATTGGCGGGAATAACAGGACTCGAACCTGTGACCCATTGATTAACAGTCAATTGCTCTACCAACTGAGCCATATTCCCGCATATTAAATTAATTTGGCGACCTGGAAGGGACTCGAACCCTCGACCTCCAGCGTGACAGGCTGGCATTCTAACCAGCTGAACTACCAGGCCGCGAATGGTGGGACTAACAGGGCTCGAACCTGTGACCCCCTGCTTGTAAGGCAGGTGCTCTCCCAGCTGAGCTATAGTCCCGGG
>NZ_JAFFPK010000134.1 GCF_017590215.1 Clostridium sp. CCUG 7971 | reverse complement strand
TTTTTTATTTAAATAATATTAATAGTGAATAAAATAAGGGACATATTATTAAATCAATGTTAAATTTTATTGGAATTTATTGTTAATATAGAGTTTTAGGTATAGTATATAAATAATAGCTTATAGATTTAATATACTAGGAGGGGTTTATATGAAGTATTATGATACACATAGGCTTGTTAAGGGAGAAGATTTAAATCATCATGGAACGTTGTTTGCTGGAAGGATGACAGAATGGTTTGTTGAGAGTTGTTTTATAACAGTTGCAGATGAATATAAGCACCCAGAAAATTTAGTATGTAGAAGAGTTAATGAAATTAATTTTAAACAGCCTATAAGAAAAGGCGATATTATAAATATAAAATCTAAAATAGTTTATACTGGAAAAACAAGCTTAATTGTTTATGGAAAAGTTACTAGAAATAATAATGAGAATATTATAGTAGACGGTTTTTTAACTTTTGTTTGCATTGATGAAAATGGAGTTAAGATGCCTCACAATTTAAAGATAGACGAGCCTTTTACGCAAGAAGATATAGAGCTTTTAAATATAGCCAAAAGTTTTAGAAAATAAAATAATAAAATCTAATTTTAAAAATGACTCTACTCTACGTAGGGTTATTTTTATTATACAGGTGAAAAATTTCTTTTACTATATTAGATGAATTTTAGTCATGTATCGCTTTTTATCTACTAAAAATCACTTTTAATGTGAAAATTTTATAATTAAAAAAATTTTGGTAATACTAAATTCATACATCAAATGAAATAATTTTATATATTTATAAAATTGACAGGAGGAAAACTATGAGCAATAAACTTAAGAAAACACTTGGTTTTTCCGCAGCCATTTCTACAGTTGTAGGTATGGTTATAGGTTCAGGTGTATTTTTTAAACCACAATCAATATATTCTACAACTAATGGAGCACCAGGGTTAGGGATGCTTGTCTGGATTATAGCTGGCATTATAACTATAACGGCAGGACTTACAGCTGCAGAAGTATCAGCTGCAATACCAAAGACTGGTGGAATGATGGTATATATAGAAGAAATATACGGAGCTAAGTTAGGTTTTTTAACAGGTTGGATGCAAACTGTATTATT